>NZ_JBFLUG010000230.1:0-7404 GCF_041008525.1 Parafrankia sp. FMc2
GCCAGGGCGTCCAGAACGACAGGGCGGCCATTCCTTTCGAGCCACCGTGCGGCAACCACCTGATCAGCCACACCCCGTCGTCCCGGGCATCCGGGGCACCAACCCCAGACACCTTCGACCTTAGGGACATCTGATGAGCCTCGAGGAACGTTCGACCCAGACCGGCGCGTCTCGCCCCGACGCGGAGGCTGCCGAGACCACCAGGCCGATCAGCGCGACCAGGCCGGCTGACAGCACCAGGCCGGTCGATGCGGTCAGGCCGGTTGACGCCGCGACGCCCGCCGACGCCACGCCGGCTGTCGCCCCCGAGCATCCGGCGGCGCGGGACGGGGATGCGGCGCGGGCGGTCGAAGGGCACCCGAAGCCGGCAGTGAACGCGACAGAGGCGAAGCCGCCGGTCATCGAGGCGCCTGCCGCGCAGACGCCCACCGCGGGATCCACCGCCGTGCCGTCGACCGCCGTGCCGTCGAGCGCGGGTACTGACCAGGCACCGGGCGCCGCGGAGGCCGGCACCGGCCCGGCGGGGCCGGCCGCGTCGGCAAGGCTGCGGGAGCGGTGGCAGGAGGCGCTACTGTCGTTCGTCGACGACCCGCGAGGTGCGGTACGGCAGGCCGACCAGGTCCTCGACGAGGCGGTCAACCAGCTCACCGAGGCTGTCCGGCGCGAGCAGGACCGGCTGCGCGCGGCGTGGCGCGAGGACGGCGCCCCGTCGACCGACACACTGCGCGACGCGCTGCGCGGCTACCGGGACTTCCTGGAGCGCCTGGTCACCACGCCGCGATAGGGAACGGCGGACGGGCAGGACGTCACTGCGGACGTCCTGCCCGTCCGTTTTCATCCCGCGGGGGCCGGGGGAGCGGCGGGGTCGGCGACGAAATGCAGGTAGCGGTCGGCGGAGCGGTGCATGGCGGCGTGGCCGTCCGCGCGGACGACCGTCTGCCAGAAGGCGCCGTAGATGGTCTCGAACGCAAACGGTTCCAGGAGCCGCACGGCGCGGCGGACGGTCTCCGGCCGCTCGGGAATGTAGTTCGGGTAGGAGTACATGAAGCTCACGTACCGGCGGTCGAGGACGACCTGGAGGATGTCCCCGGAGAACAGCGCACCCTGCCCGTTCTCGCCGTCGGCGTGGTGCAGGACGGTGCCGCCCGCGAAGTGCACCCCGCCGTTGACCAGGGTCAGACCACTGCCGATGGTGAGGGTGTCTCCCGTCCACAGCTCGACCGTGGAGGAACGGCGCCCGAGCCACTGCTCGTCGGCGGCGTGCACGTAGACCGGCACGTCGCCGAAGGCGTGGCTCCAGTCGACCATCGAGCCGTAGAAGTGCGGGTGGCTGACGGCGATCGCGCTGATGCCACCCAGGGCGTTGACCCGGGCGATCAGGTCGTCATCGAGAAACGGGACGCAGTCCCAGAGGATGTTGCCGTCGGCGGTGCGGACCAGCAGCGCCCGCTGCCCGATGGAGATCTTCGGTTCGGACCCGATGCCGTACACGCCGGGGCCCTCGGGTTCCAGCCGGCCGCGGAACCCCTCCGCGGCGAGGGTCGCCAGCGTGGTCCAGCTCTGCCCGTCCCAGCCGACGTACTGGCGCTCGTCCTCGCAGACCGGGCAGTCGGGCCGCGGCGCCGCGTACTGCACGCCGCAGGTGACGCAGATCGGCAGGTCCGTGGTCAGGTCCATCGGGTCTCCTCCGTGGACGGATCGGTCGGCGGGCCGCGCCGCCGGACGCCGCGGCCCGCGACTCGGGTCTTCGCGTGGTCAGGTCCTCGTGGGCTCAGAACTCCAGGAGGTTGTCCCGGAAGTGCGGAAACGAGTATCCGTCGCGGATGAGCCCGCGGCGGCGCAGCGCCGGGGCGAGTCCGTCGGTGATCTCGCTGATCGCGCGCCGGAACATCGGCTGCTGGATGAGGAAACCGTCGCCGCCGACCTCCTCCATCACCTCGCCCATCTGCGCGGCCACCGCGTCGGGCGTGCCGACGAGCTCCACCGCACCGGCGGACGGATAGGAGGCGAACTCGCGCAGCGTCATGCCGCTGCTCTTCTCCTTCAGGTTCTCCGCTGTGCTGCGGCTGGCGTTCGTGCGCATGTCCGGCATCGGGGCGTCGAGGTCGAACCGCCCGAAGTCGATGCCGCTGTAGTACGACATCCAGCCCAGGTTGATCTCGATGTTGGCGTCGTGGGCGGCGAGCGCCGCGGCGCGCTTCTCCTCGGCCTCCCGTTTCGTCTCGCCCAGCACCGGCGAGACGTTGAACATCACCTTGCAGGAGTCCGGTTTGCGGCCGAAGGTCTCGAGGCGGAGGATCAGGTCGTCACGGAACGCCTTCATGGTCTCGACGCCGGTGACGTTCGTCATCACCAGGTCGACGTTGCGGGCCGCGAAGTCCTTTCCGCGGCCTGATCCGCCGGCCTGGGAGAACACCGGGCGCCCCTGCGGGGGCGGCAGCGAGTTGAGGGGGCCGCGGGAGCGGTAGAAGCGGCCGTCGAAGTGGATCTCGCGGACCTTCGCCGGGTCGACGTAGACGCCGTTCTCCCGGTCGACCGTGAGGGCGTCGGCGTCCCAGGAGTTCCACAGTTCCGAGACGAGCTTCACCCATTCGTCGCCCTGGTCGTAGCGCAGGTCGTGGTCGGCCTGGGCGTCCAGGCCGTAGTTCTGCGCGGTGCGGTCGTTGTGCGACATGACCAGGTTCGCGCCGCCGCGCCCGGCCGAGAGGTGGTCGAGCGTGGCCAGGGTGCGGGCCGCCATGTACGGCGGGTGGAAGGTCGTCGTCAGGGTGGGGAGGATGCCGAGGTGCCTCGTCGCGGTGAGCATGAACGGGGTCATCACGAACAGGTCCATCTTCGGCGCGTGGAAACCGTTCTTCAGCGCGAAGTCGGTGGTGCCGCGGAAGACGTCCGGGATGAAGTGGGCATCCTCGAGGATGATGCAGTCGAATCCCGCCCGCTCGACGGCGCGGGCTGTGTCGACGTAGAGCTGCGGGCTCATCCAGTCGGTGGCTCCGGTACCGGACCACAGATCGTTCCAGGACTGCACGCCGCAGCCGGTGAACAGACCGAGGTGGAACATCAGAACTCCAGCAGGTTGTCGCGGAAGTGCTCGTGCGTGTACGACTCGCGGATGAGTCCGCGGCGCTTGAGTGCCGGGGCGAGCCCGTCGGCGATCTCGGCGATGCTGCGCCGGTCCAGCTCGTTGGAGATCAGGTAGCCGTCACCGCCGACCTCCTCCATCGCCTCACCCATCAGGCCGGCGACGGTGTCGGGGGTGCCGACGAGTTCCAGCGAGACCGTGGTCTCGTGGGTGGAGGCGAGCTCGCGCAGGGTCTTGCCGTCCTCGCTGTCCTTCGCGTAGCGCGACATCGACGACTGGTGCCCGTTGACCTGGCCGGTCAGGTCCGGCAGCGGCTTGTCCAGGTCGAACTGGGAGAAGTCGAGGCCGGAGAAGTAGGACATGACCGCGAGCTGGGTGGCGACGGCGTCGTCGCCGCGCTGCGCGGCCTGCAGGCGGCGGCGCTTCTCCCGCGCCTCCTCGTCGGTCGCGCCGAGCACGGGACGGACCAGGAAGAGCACCTTGCAGTCGGACGGCTTGCGCCCGTTCGCGATGAGGCGCGCCGACATGTCCTCCCGGTAGGCCTTCATCGCCTCGACGCCGAGCGGCACGCAGATGACCGTGTCGGCGTTGCGGGCGGCGAACTCGCGGCCGGCGGGGGAGCCGCCGGCCTGGCAGATCACGGGCCGGCCCTGCGGGCCCGGCACGGCGTTCAGCGGGCCGCGGGAGCGGAAGAACTCGCCCTCGAAGTCCACCGTGTGGACCTTGGTGTGATCGGCGAACGTGCCGGTCTCCTCGTCGAAGACGACCGCGCCCGGCTCCCACGACTCCCAGAGCTTCCCGACGAGGTCGATCCACTCGTCGGCCATCCGGTACCGCAGGTCGTGCTCGAAGTGCTTCTCGTAGCCGAAGTTCTGCGCGGCGCGGTGGCTGGAGGAGGTGACGAGGTTCCCGCCGACCCGGCCCTCGGTGATGTGGTCGAGCGTCGCCAGCATCCGGGCCGCCATGAACGGCGGATAGAACGAGGTGGAGACGGTCGGAATCAGGCCGATGCGCGAGGTCGCCTGGCCGAGAACACCGATGAGCATGGTCGGGTCGAGCCGTGGGCATTCCATGTTGTACTTCAGGTAGGCCTGCATGTTCCCCTGGAACGCGTCCGGGATCATGAGGCCGTCCTCGAAGATCATGTAGTCGAAGCAGGCCCTCTCCAGCGAGCGGGCCATGTCGACGTAGAGGTCCGGCCGCATCCATTCCCGCGCGCCGGAGCCGCCCCAGGTTCCCCGCCAGGACTGGACGCTGTAGCCCGACCCGACGAACCAGCCCATGTGGAACATGTTCTCTCCCTCGTCCGTCCGTCCGGTGCGCGGAGCGGGAGATCCGTCCGCGCGGCCTGTTCTTTCCTGCAGAAAATCGCGGGAGTGTTTCGGGGCGGCGGCCCGCAGGTTCTCCCGGCATTGCGCCACCGGCCCGCTGGCACGGCGCCGGATGTTCCCGCTGTGGGTGCGGAAAGCGAACCGCCGTGCCGGCCAGATTGCGCCGGCACGGCGGTAAGCCGTGTCCGTGGGCGGAGGCGGCCTGCTGCTCGCGGTCATCAGCAGCGGTCACCAGCCGGCGGTCACCAGCTGGCGACCGGCCGTCCGGGCTCGGAGCAGCTACTGGGTCTTCGACAGCGCGGAGAAGTCGATCGCGCTCTCCGAGCGGTAGTAGTAGCCGTCGACGCCGGCGGAGAAGACCACGTTCGGCTGGATGAACGCGATCGGCACCGTCGGCTGCTCGTCCTGCCAGATCTTCTGCGCGGCGTTCCAGGCGGCCCCGGCCTCCGGCGAGAGTGCGTCGCCGGCGGCGACACCCCGGTCGACGGCGGCGTAGTAGGAGTCGTTGGTGAAGTAGGTGGCGTTGAGCGGGGAGTCCTCGGTGAAGGCCAGCAGCAGCTCGTACGGCGGTGACTGGCTGATCGCCTTGTCGGTCACCAGCTGGATGTCGTAGGTGGCGTTGGACCGCTGGTCCTCCACCGCGGTGGCCGGCTGCTTGTCGACGGCGAAGGTGAAGCCGGCGTCCCGGGCGAAGGACTGGATCTGGACGGCGGCCTCCTCCAGCGCCGGAATGCTGTTGGAGATGAGGATCTTCGCGGAGACGTTGTCGACACCGGCCTGCGCGAGCAGCGACTTCGCCCGTGCCGGGTCGTAGGTGAACGAGCGCAGGCCATCGGTGGAGTATCCGGGGTAGCGCGGGTTGATGAAACCGGTCATCGCGTCGGCCCGGCCCAGGAACACGTCCTGCCGGATCTGGTCGTAGGGAATCGCGTAGCTCAGCGCCTGCCGCACCAGCTTGTTGTCGAAGGGCGCCTTGGTGGTGTTGATGTTGGTGCTCAGGTATTCGATCGAGTCGATGTCGAAGGTCTGCAGGTCGTCGTCGTCCTTCATGCCGTCGACATCCTGCGGGCGGAGCTGGACGGCGAGGTCGGCGTCACCGTTGCGCAGCAGGTTGGTGCGCGTTCCCGGGTTGGCGACCACCCGCTGGGTGATCGTCTTGATCGGCGGCTCGCCCTCCCAGTAGTTCGGGTTGGCCTTCAGGGTGAGGCTCTGCCCGGCCTGGACGTTGTCCAGCGTGTAGGCGCCGTAGCCGAAGTTCCCGTTCTCGGCCGACCAGTTCACCGCATACGGGTCGTCCGCCGACTCGTGTTCCCTGAGCAGGTCGCTGTCGAAGATGTCGCCGCTGACGTTCGCGAGCAGCGACAGCAGGGTGAACCCGTCACCGGCGCGGTCGATGGTGATCGCGACGGTGTAGTCGTCGACCTTCTTGAACTGCCGGGCCGGGTCGACGATCGCCGGGGCCGAGATGAACGGCGCGACCGAGGTCGAGTTCCACTTCCGCTCGTAGGACCACAGGACGTCGTCCGCGGTCAGCTCGTTGCCCGCGGCCGACATGACGCCCTGGCGCAGGTGGAAGGTGTAGGTCAGCCCGTCGGCGCTGACGTCGTAGCTCTCGGCGAGCTCCCCTTCGAACTCGAAGAAGTTCTGCTCCTGGGCGCCGTTCTCCCGGTCGGCTGTCACGACCGGGTTGCGGATGAGCTGCGCCTGCGTGTTGATCTGGAACTCGAAACCCTCGTAGGTGAAGGCTCCCGCGTCGTAGGCGAACGCGGTCGGCAGCGCGGCGACGGCCTCGACCAGGCTGTCGGTGCCGCTCGAGCTGCCCTCCGACGACGAGCTGGTCTCACCGGAGCAGGCGGCGGCGAGGGCGAGGGCGAGTCCGGTGGCGGTGAGGACGGAGCCGGTGCGGCGCAGGCGGCGGCCGCGTGGCGGCGTGCCGCCGGCGCCATGATCCTCCCGTGGGGAGGACGTCTGGGCAGGCATCTGGAGAACTCCTGTCGATGGTGAGGGCGTCGAGACGTGTCTCGGGGTTGCTCGTTCTCGGGGGTGCTCGTTCTCGGGGTGCTGCATGACGGATGCCGCATGACGGGCGCCGCGAGCGGTGCGCAGGGGAAGGCGCGCCGGAGCGCCGGAGCGCAGAAGCGCCGGAGCGCCGGAGCGCGGGGGCGCGGGGGCGCGGGGGAAGCGCTAGCGGCGCCGGCCGAACAGCTTCGCGGCTGACGAGGCCATGATCGCGACGGTCAGGATCAGGGCGAGGGTGGGGAAGGTCGCGGGCCACCAGCGGCCGACGGCGGCGTCGGTCGCTCCGCGGGAGATCATCGAGCCCCACTCGGGCTGGGGCGGGGGGAGCCCGGCGCCGAGGAAGCCGAGTGACGCGGTGAGGATGATGCTCACCGCGAAGATCACGGAGACGTTCTCCAGCGCCGGGCGGCAGGAGTTCGGCAGCACGTGGCGCAGCGTGAGCCGCAGTTCGCTCATCCCGGCCAGGCGCGCCGCGTCCACGTAGGCGTCGGAGCGGACCCGCAGCACCTCGGTGCGCACCAGCCGGGCCTGCAACGGCGCCAGCACGATCGCCAGCGTCGCGACCAGGGTGGTCAGGGAGGCGCCGTAGAAGGCCACCGCCACCAGGCCGACGAGCATGCCCGGCACCGCCTGGACGAAGTCGACCGCGCGCCCGGCGACCCGGGCCAGCACGCCGCGTGGGCCGCGGGACGACTCGTTCATCCCGGTCAGCAGGCCGACCAGCGCCCCGCCGGCTGTTGCCAGCAGCACCACGGCCGTGGCCACGCCGACGTTCGTGCGGGTCGCGGCGAGCAGCTGGGAGAACACGTCCAGCCCCGACCCGTCGGTGCCGAACCAGTGGTCGCCGCCCGGTGCGGTGGACGTCGGCCCAGCCACCCGCTCGGGGTCGTACGGGGTGACCCACGGGCCGATCACGGCCACCGCGGCGAGCAGCACCAGCGGCAGCAGGCGCAGCAGCCACCCGGCCCACCC
>NZ_JBFLUG010000231.1:0-7113 GCF_041008525.1 Parafrankia sp. FMc2
GGCTTCGTGCTGGCCTGGTCCCGGTGGCGCCGCCGCCACCAGGCACGCGCACAAGCCAGCCACTATCGCCGCCAAGCCGCAGCACTCCAACTCAACTGATCACAAAAGTCGGGCTGGAGTACTAGGCTGAACACAGCCGAACGCACGTGCGGACGAGTCGCCGTACACGCGTCGGTGACCAGGAGCCCGCTCGTGGAGGCAGGACGTGCGTGCCCCTCGGACGGGGGCAGGTGGACGCTGGAGGTCGAGTGGACGGCGGCGAAGCTGTCCACGACTCGCGCTGGCGGTCGTGGACCGCGCTGGTCGCCCGTCTGCAGTCCGAGCTCGATCTCGAACGGGAGCAGCGGACCGCACAGGCCGTGGTGGAGCTCGCCAAAGGCGTCCTCATGGAACGCCTGCGCTGTCCCCCCGCGGAAGCCGCCGCCCAACTGGCACGGCTCGCCGGCCAGACCGGCGTTCCGGTGCGGGAACTCGCGCTCGACCTCGTCGACCAGACTGCCCTCGACGACATCGCGCACTCGGATCTGCCTGTCAGCCGACGGCGGGAGGCGCGGCTCGCGCAGGTCGAGGCGCACGCCGCGGCCGGCGGCGACGACGTCGCCGCCGTGGTGTTCGACCAGATGCTCGCGGGGTCAGGAGCACAGTCGGTCGTGCTGTGGGCATTGGAGCCGGACGGCAGCCTCGGCCTGGTCGGACACGCTAATCTCAGTCCGCTCGACGCCAGCCGGTGGTCCCGTGTTCCGCCGCAGTTCGACAGCCTCCCCCTGCGCGTCCTCCACGACGCGACCGCCCAGTGGTGGCCCCGAGGCGTCCCACCCGGCGAGCCCGTCCCCACGGCTGGGAGCCGAGCGGCAGCGAGGGCGCTGCTCCCCATGGCCGACGCCGGCACTCTCGTCGGGGTGATGGAGGTCTGCTGGCCCGAATCCGTGGCGGAGTTCGACGTCGTGCTTCGCCATCAGTTGCTCGCGGCCGCTCAGGTGGCGATGCAGGCACTTCTTCTGCACGGCGACCCGTCTCGCGACCAGCGAGCTCACTGGCTGCCGGCCCTCCTGGACGGGCTTTTCGAATCCGCCATGCTCGCCCGCGCGGTCCGAGACCCGGCCGGAGACATCGTCGACCTCCACGTCGACCACCTCACCCAGGACTTCGTCGACCCAGCCGGTCGCAGCCGGGCCCAACTGCTCGACCGCCGGTTCCTCACCCTCTACCCGCTCACCGCGACGCCCGGCGGACTGTTCGAACACCTGCTCCAGGTCATGGCTGCCGGAAAGCCCTTCCACGCCCGTCAGTTCCCCGTCCACGTGCTCGCCGAGGGCGCCGCGAAGGCGGTCGACCTCGAGATCCGCGCGGTCAGACTGTTCGACGGGATCGCGGTCGGATGGCGGGCCACCGACCACAGTGCTCGGCTCCGCGCCCTGCTGGAGAACGCCGAGAAGCTGGGCCAGCTCGGCGGCTGGGAACAGAACCTCGTCACCGGCGAGGTGCTCTGGACCGACAACGCCCACGCCGTGTTCCACCGCCCTCGGCCGCACCCCCCGATCCGGCTCGAGGAGCTGGACGGGCACGCCCACCCCGAGGACGCCGAGCGCGTGCGCCTGTTCCGGGACAGTCTCGTCCGGCTGGGACGACCGGCGGTGAGCACGTTCCGGTTGACGCGCTCCGACGGCTCAACCCGCAGCATCCGTGCCTTCGGCGAACCGGTCACCGCCGCCGACGGCACCCGGACCGCCGTGCGCGGGGCCTACCAGGACATCACCGCCGCCTACGGCGCCCACGTGGCCCTCACCACCACCCGTGACCAGCTCGCCCAGGCGGAACGGCTTTCCGAGGACAGGCAACGCCTCGCGCTCCGCCTGCAACAGGCGATCATCGCCACCTCCGCGCCACTACCGCGATCAGCCCGCCTGGACATCGCGGTCCGCTACCGCCCAGCGGAACAGGACGATCTCGTCGGTGGCGACTGGTACAGCGCGGTGACCATGCCCACCGGCGACGTCCTGCTCGTCGTCGGCGACGTCGCCGGCCACGGCATCGACGCCGTCACCGCCATGGTCAACCTGCGCTACAGCCTCCGAGGACTCGCCGTCACAGGCGCAGGGCCCGCTCAGCTCCTCGCCTGGCTCAACACCATCACCCACCACCTCACCGACCAGGTCACCGGGACCGCGATCTGCGGGCGCTACGACCCCCTCACCCGCACACTGCGGTGGTCCCAGGCCGGACACCTCCCGCCGGTGCTCCTGCGCGACGGCCACGCCCGATACCTCCCGGTCCCCGAAGGCATTCTGCTCGGCGTGGTCGACGACGCCGAGTACGAGGAGCGCACCACCGTCCTCGAACGTGACGACATCCTCCTGATGTTCACCGACGGACTCGTCGAACGACGGGGGACCTCGCTGGACGACTCCATGGACGCGCTGTTCCGTCTCGCGGAACGCCCCGTGGACGACGTCGAGGCGTACGCCGACCATCTCCTGGCCGGCGCGGCGTCCGACACCGACGACGACACCTGCCTCATCGTCGTCCACGTCCGGTGACCACCTGTGTTCCTGGCTTCTGACGTCTCACGTACGGCGCCCTCCAGGGCAACGTCCGGTCCTCGCATGCGAGTCGAAGCCCGCGGCTTCCCAACGCTTCGGCGTCGACTGGCTGAACGGCCGGCGTCCGGCCGTCGCTCCACCCCAGCCTGGGGATCATGGGTTCTGACGAGCTTGTCACGGGCTGCACGCCGCAGGTGCGGTCGCCGGCTGCGAAGACGGCCCATGCCACCCCTGGCTCGTGCTACTTCGCACGCGCGCCTGCCCTCCTCACCCCGAGGCCCTGGGCCCCGGGCTCGGCCGTCGTGGACGGCGTTGACTCCGTGACAATCATGTCCTGCGGGGTGGGCCCGCTCTGGGTCGACAGCCGTCCCTCGGCGGCTGGCTGTCCGAGTTTCCGGTACGCCTGAGATGCCCCGCGGGCAGCCGCCTGCAAACTCTGCGGGGACGGGATGACGACCGGTCACGGGGCGGAGGTCGCGGACGTACGGGCCGACGTCCTCGACGATGCCGACGACTTCGTGGCCGAGGACGGTGCCCTCCCGCATGCCGGGCATCGTGCCCCGTCCTCATCGAATTTCCCCTGCCTTGCCCGGTGCGAGCCGTATACCCGTCTGATCCCCGGCCCGCACCACAGCGAACAGCCGTCATGGTCGTATCACGGTCGTTACCCGCTGGGCGCCCGTTATCCACGGATGTGCCCCTTCGGTGTCGAACTCCGCCACCGCTGTGTATCCGGTTTAGCTCGTGCCAGGCGGCGCAGGTCTGGGGACAGGGGTGTGGCATCGTCCGAAGGAGCGGTCCTTATGCGCGCCGTCGTCGTCAACTGCACATTGAAGCCGTCTCCCGAGCCGTCCAATACGGACGCGCTCGCGGGTGTCGTCGCCGCGGCGCTGCGCGACAAGGGGGTGGACGTCGACACGCTCCGACTGGTTGATCATGATATTCGGCCCGGAGTGCAGACGGACATGGGTGATGGCGATGCCTGGCCGTCGATCCACGATCGGCTGCTGGCGGCGCAGATTCTGGTGGTGGCGACGCCGACCTGGGTGGGGCAGCCGTCCAGCATTGCGAAGAGGATGCTCGAACGGATGGACGCGATGCTCTCCGAAACCGACGGAGAAGGGCGTCCCGTCGCCTTCAACCGGGTGGCTGGGGTGGTGGTGACCGGTAACGAGGACGGCGCCCACCATGTCATCAGCGAGATTTCCGGCGGGTTGTGCGACATCGGCTACACGATTCCCGGGCAGGCGTGGACCTACTGGAACAAGGGGCCCGGGCCCGGGCCCTCCTACGCGGAGACCGACGAGGGCCATCAGTGGTCTGAAACCACCGGCCGGGCGATGGCCGCGAACCTGGTCGCGGTCGCCACCGCGCTCGGTGCCCATCCGATTCCCGCGCCGGTGCGTTGAGTGATCGCGTCGGTGATGCCGGCGGCGCGTGGTGGCGCGGGCGTCACCGGCGCTGCCGCGCAGGATGGGGAGGGGGGGACGAAGACCTGTCGCGGCGCGGCGGCGGCTGGAGCTGCCGGCGAGGGCGTCGAATCGCTGCGGGAGGACCGCCCTGCCGAGCCGTCCGACATCGTCGACCAGCCCGGCCCCGGCCCGGGACGGATCGACGGCGGCTATCCGGGCCGGGTGCTGCACCGCAGCCCCCTCACCTTGCTGCTTGGCGTGCCCCGCCGCCCCGTCGAGCTGCTGACGGCCGCCGTCGGCCGCCTCCACCGCGGGCCGCATTGACCGTCATCGGCCACATCGTGATCGCGAAGAGGGTCATGAGTCGCAGTGTCCATCCACCGGACGTTTCACTTGGAGACGTGTGGGGATCTGCGTCTCTACCACCCGTTCCCGCCGGTCGTCGTCGGTGGCGTTCGGGTGGACGACCTGAGAGGAAGGGCGGGGCCGGCTGTGCGGATCTCACCTCGTCAGAATTCGGAGGATCTGGAATGTCGACGGACGCCATCGTGCTCCTGAAGGAAGATCACAAAGAGATCAAGGCTGCGTTCAGGCGTTTCCAGGAGGCGGGGGAGAACGCCCACGCTGCGAAAGGCAGGCTTGCCGAGAAGATCATTGAGCTGCTTACGGTGCACACCTACATCGAGAACGAGGTCATGTATCCGGAGGTGCGTGGCCTGCTGCCGACGGTGGAGGACGACATCCTCGAATCATACGAGGAGCATCATGTCGCAGACCTCCTTGTCATGGAGCTGGCCGCGCTCCCGCCGGAGGCAGAGCGTTTCGATGCCAAGACGGCAGTTCTGATCGAGAACGTGGAACACCACATCGACGAGGAAGAGCGGGAGTGGTTTCCCCGGGTTCGTGAAGGACTCGGCCGCAAGCAGCTGTCGGAGATCGGGGAACGGCTGCTGGAGGCGAAGAAGAAGGCTCCGCGCAGCCCGGCCCAGCCGAGCGCCCTCAAGAAGACTGTCGACGCCGCCATCAGGTAACCAAGCCGATCCACGTCATCGGGTAACTGGTGGGGCGGTCAGTGCGGTCACCGTCGTGGCGGTGTTCGTCAGCAACGTGCCCGAGGGGCTGTCCAGCGCCGCGGGGATGCGCCGGGCCGGCCGCTCCCCGAGCTACGTGTTCGGTCTGTGGACCGGCATCGCGCTGATCAGTGGTCTTGCCGCGGTCGTCGGGTACGCCCTGTGGGGCGGCGTCTCGCCCATGGTCCTGGCCGCGGTGACCGCCGTGGCGGGCGGCGCCGTCCTGACCATGGTCGCGGACACGATGATTCCGGAGGCGTTCGACGAGGCGCATCTTGCGGGCTCACCTCGCCGCGTCAGGCGCGGGCCACCCGGATGGTGGCCAGGTCGGGATCCGCGGCGTCGGGTATCGCCATGCCCGCTTCGCGGCCGGTAAGGAGATACCGAACCACTGCCGCGTTGATCCGCTCGCCGGGCAGGGCGACGGGGATGCCGGGTGGGTAGGGGGTGAGCTGTTCGGCCGCGATGCGTCCCACCGCCCCCCGCGGAGGGACGGCCTCGGTCGGGCCGAAGAACGCGTCCCGGGGCAGGGCGACGGTCTCGAGTTCGAGAGCGGTCGGGTCGGGCAGCTCGACCGGGGTGGGGCTTGGGAGGGCTGGTGCGGCGTCGGCGAGCCCCCGCAGGGCCGTGACGAGGCGCTGGCCGGTGTGGGAGTTGTCGGCGAAGGTGAGCTGGGCGCTGATCCGCCGGTGATCGCTCATGCCCATGTCGAGATGGGCGTGCTCGCGCAGCCAGTCGGCGGCCTGGTAGCCGCTGATTCCCAGGCCAGCGGTGTCCACCACGATCTGCAGCCGGTCGAGGTCATGGGATGCCTCGACGCCCAGGAACTCGTCCTGCATTACCCGCAGGCCGTCCAGCCCGCCGATGGCGAGACGTAGATCGCCGGCGAGGTCGAGCGCGGACTACAGGAGGCCGTGCCCCTGTTCCACCATCTGCCGGCGCCAGCCGTCCATCGCCGCGTACAGCAGGACATTCGGGCTGGTCGTGGCAAGCAGATCCGCGCAGGCACGCAACCGGGCCGGGTCGACCAGATCGCCCTGTAGGTGGAAGACCGATCCCTGTTCGAAGCCGGCACCCATCTTGTGCACGCTCACCACGCAGACGTCGGCGCCGGCGTCCATCGCCCAGGTCGGAAGATCCTCGTGAAAGGGAAGGTGTGCGCCCCAGGCCTCGTCCACGATCAGCGGATGGCCCCGCTGGTGACAGACCTCGGCGATGGTCGCGATGTTGGCGCAGGTGCCGTAGGGAGTTGGGCTCGTCACCAGCATGCCCGCGGCGTCCGGCCAGCGTTCCCAGCACGCCTCCACCTCCGCCGCGGACGGCGGATGCGCCAGGTGAAGCTCCCCGTCCCAGCGCGGACGCACCCATCGCGGACGCAGGCCGGACAGGATCAGCCCGGCGATCACCGACTTGTGCGCGTCCCGCCCCACCAGCAGCTCACCCCGCCCGCCCGCTACCGCGAGCATCGCCGCCTTGACTGACAAGGAGCTGCCGCAGGTGGAGAAGAAGGCGTGCTCGGCTCCCACCGCGTGGGCCATGAGCTCCTCGGCCTCCGCGACGAACCCGCCCGAGGTCTGCCGGTCGTCCAGACCTGAGGTGGCCAGGACATCGGCGCGGAACGTGTCCGCGCCGAGGACCGCCCGCACTCGCGGATCGGCGCCGCGGCCCTGTTTGTGCCCCGGGGGGTGAAGCCGTACCTGCCCGCGCGGTGATAGGCCGCGAGCGCGTCGAGAACGGGGGCCTGGGCGTGATCCATGACTCTGCCGATACCCCGCTGACAGCCGACGTCACGTGTTTTCTGGGGGACGTTCGCGGGCTCGCGGAAAGGCGATGGGCTGATGGCCCGGCCCTGTCCGCTGGCGTCGGATCCGCTCGGCCGGGACGTGCTCGAGGGTGCGTCTGCCTGTTGCCGCAGCGACAAGGCAGGCCTCGCGACACATAGCTGCCGCGCCTCGACCCTTCCCGCCCAGGGCTCCGTCAAAGTCCCTTTTCGCTGATCAGGCCGATGATCTGGAGGACGCGCTCGGGTCTGCGGGCGGTGGCCCGCAGGGCGGGGGCGATGCTCTTGTGCCCGGCCAGGCGTAGTGCGCT
>NZ_JBFLUG010000232.1:0-6982 GCF_041008525.1 Parafrankia sp. FMc2
ACCACACCCACCCGCGCCCGCGGCCAGAAACGCCGACGGTCGAAGGCGTAGGTCGGCAGCGGTACCCGGACGGCTCCGGTCCCGTCGAACAGCCGGTCCCAGTCGACCGGAGTGCCGTCGGCGAACAGCCGGGCGACAGCGGTCAGCAGCATCGTCGGTTCGTCCCGCTCGCGACGCAGCGTCGCAACGGCGAGCACAGCCGTGCCGGCGCCGGCCTCGGCGGAGCCCCCGCTGGCGATGTCGTGGATCGCCGGGGTGAGGGCGGCATCGGGCCCGATCTCCAGGAACCGGGTCACGCCCTGCCCGACCATCGCCGCCACCGCGTCGGCGAACCGCACCGGACGCCGGACCTGGTCGACCCAGTAGGTCGGGTTCGACCACTCCCCCGGCTCCACCGGCCGCCCGGTCACCGTCGACACCGCCGCCACGGTCGGCTCCCGGAAGGTAAGGCCTTCCACAATCCGAGTGAAGTCCGCGAGCATCGGCTCCATCAACACCGAATGAAACGCATGACTCACCGCCAGGCGGCTGTTCTTCCAGCCCTGCGCCGCGGCGATCTCCTCCACCCGGGCCACCACCTCGGCCGCCCCCGACACCACCACCGCGGCCGGACCGTTCACCGCCGCCACATCCACCGTCACATCGGCCCGGCCAAGTACCGCGAGCAGGTCGTCCTCGGACGCGGCGACCGCCAGCATCGCCCCACCCGCCGGCAACGCCCCCATCAACCGACCCCGCGCCGCCACCAGCACCGCCGCATCCGCCAGATCGACAACCCCCGCCGCACACGCAGCCGTGATCTCACCGATCGAATGACCCGCCACCACCTCCGGCACCACACCCCAACTCCGCACAAGCGCCAGCAGTGCGATCTCCACCGCGAACAACGCCGGCTGCGCCCGACCCGTCACACCCAACGCCTCACCGTCCGCGCCGAACACCACCTCCCGCACCGGCACATCCACGTGCTGGTCGAGCAGCTCGCACACCTCGTCAAACGCCTCCGCGAACACCGGAAACGCCTCGTACAGACCCCGACCCATCCCCAACCGCTGCGCACCCTGACCCGTGAACACCACACCCAACCGGCCCTCACCGGCGACACCCCGCACCACACCCGCGGAATCCGCACCCGCCGCCACCACGGCGAGCCCCGCGTCCAGACCACCCAGGTCACCGGCCAGCACCACCGCACGCTGGGCCATCCCTGTGCGCAGCGCCGACGAACGGGCGACGTCCAGCAGTGCCAGCTCGTCCTGGGCGCCGACCGCGGCCCGCAGCCGCTCCGCCTGCCCGGCCAGCGCCGCCGGATCCGCCGCCGCCAGCACCACCGGAACCACCGGAAGGCCGCGGCCGGGCACCCGCACCGGCTCCGCGTCGCCCTCCTCGATGATGACGTGGGCGTTCGTGCCGCTGATCCCGAACGACGACACCGCCGCCCGCCGCGGACGGCCCTCCGCCACCTCCCACAGCCGCGGCTCCACCAGCAGCGACACCGCACCCGCGTCCCAGTCGACCTCCGCCGACGGGGCGTCCACGTGCAGCGTGCGAGGCATCACGCCGTGACGCATCGCCAGCACCATCTTGATCACACCGGCCACACCGGCGGCGGCCTGCGCATGACCGATGTTCGACTTCACCGACCCCAACCACAACGGCTGCCCCTCGGGCCGGCCCTGGCCGTAGGTCGCCAGCAGCGCCTGCGCCTCGATCGGATCACCCAACGTCGTCCCGGTGCCGTGACCCTCGACCACGTCGACGTCCGCGGTGGACAGCGCCGCGCTTGCCAGCGCCTGGCGGATCACCCGCTGCTGCGACGGACCGTTCGGCGCCGTCAGACCGTTCGACGCCCCGTCCTGGTTCACCGCCGAACCGCGCAGCACCGCCAGCACCTGATGGCCGTTCCGGCGGGCGTCCGACAGCCGCTCCACCAGCAGCATCCCGACACCCTCACCCCACCCCACCCCGTCCGCCGCCGACGCGAACGACTTGCACCGGCCGTCCGCCGCCAGACCACGCTGCCGGGAGAAACCCACGAACGTCCCCGGTGTGGCCATCACGGTGACACCGCCGGCCAGCGCGAGGTCACACTCACCGGCACGCAGCGCCTGCGCCGCGAGGTGCAACGCCACCAGCGACGACGAACACGCCGTGTCCACGGTGACCGCCGGCCCCTCCAGACCGAACGTGTACGACACCCGGCCCGAGGCGATACTCCCGCCCGTACCGAGGAAACCCTCGACGTCCTCGTCGGAGGTCTCCAGCACCGCCGCGTAGTCCGTGTACATCACACCGGCGAAGACACCCGTCCGGGAACCGCGTACCGCGCGCGGGTCCACCCCGGCGCTTTCGAACGCCTCCCAGGATGTTTCCAGCAGCAGCCGGTGCTGCGGATCCATCGCCAGCGCCTCACGCGGCGAAATCCCGAACAACCCCGGGTCGAAATCCGCCGCACCGTGCAGAAAGCCACCGCGGCGGGTGTAGGACGTCCCCGGATGGTCCGGGTCCGGGTGGTAGAGGCCGTCCAGGTCCCAGCCCCGGTCGGCGGGGAAGTCGCCGATGCCGTCGGCGCCGCGGGCGAGCAGGTCCCACAGGTCGTCCGGGGAGGAGACCCCGCCGGGCAGCCGGCAGGCCATCCCCACGATCACGACGGGGTCGGTGCTCGACGCGAGCGCGGCGGGCAGCGCGGGCTGGGCGCCGTCCGCGGCGCCGTCGGCGGCGCCGGACAGCTCGGCGGCCAGGAAGGCGGTGAGCACGTTGGTGTTCGGGTGGTCGAACACCAACGTCGACGGCAGGCGCAGGCCGGCGGCCGCGGCCAGCCGGTTACGCAGCTCCACCGCCATCAGCGAGTCGAAGCCCAGCTCGCTGAACGCACGGCCGGCGTCCAGATCGTTCGGCGACGGGTAGCCGAGGACACCGGCGACATGCAGGCGGACCAGGGTCGACACCGCCCCGAGCCGGTCGCTTTCCGGCAGGGCGGCGAGCTGCCGTCCCAGGTCCGACTCCGTGGTGACGACCCGCCGACGCGGGGCTCCGGCGAGGTCCTCCATCAGCTCCGGGAGGGCACCGGAGCGGGCCAGCTCGCGCAGCGCGCGGATGTCCAGCGCGATCGGCGCGAGGAGCGCCCGGCCGGTGGTGAGGGAACGGTCGAACGCGGCCACGCCGAGCTCGGCGGTCAGCGGCGCCGCCCCGCCGCGGCGCAGGCGGGCGCGGTCGGCGTCGGCGAGCTCCGCGACCATGCCCGTCTCGACGTCCCACAGGCCCCAGGCCAGGGAGATCGCCGGCACTCCGGTGGCGCGCAGGTGCGCGGCGTAGGCGTTCAGGAAGGTGTTGGCGGCCGCGTAGCTGGCCTGGCCCGGGTTACCGAACAGGCCGGCGGCCGAGGAGAACAGGATGAAGCCGGACAGGTCGCGGCCGACGGTGGCGGCACGCAGGTTCAGCGCCCCGTCGACCTTCGCCCGCAGCACGGCGGCCAGGCGTTCCGGGGTGAGGGAGGTCAGCAGGCCGTCGTCCAGCTGCCCGGCGGCGCACACCACCGCGGTGACGTCGACGCCGTCCAGGGCCTCACGCACCGCGGCCGCATCGGCCACGTCGCAGGCCACCACGCGTACGTCGGCACCCGCGGCGGCGAGCTCCGCGACGAGGTCGGCGGCGTCCGGGGCGGCGGCTCCGCGGCGGGAGAGCAGCAGCAGCCTCGTCACGCCGTGCGCGGAGACGAGGTGGCGGGCCAGCACCGCGCCGAGCGTCCCCGTCCCGCCGGTCAGGACGACCGTTCCGGTGCCGAACCCGACCGGTGGCAGGCCGTCCGGAGCAGCATGATCGACAGTGCCGGCAGCGGTCGCGGTCGCTGGTGCTGGTGCTGGTGCTGGTGCTGGTGCTGGTGCTGCGGCGGCGGGACGCAGCCGCGCCAGCCGCGGCACCAGGACGGAACCACCGCGCACGGCAGCCTGGGGCAGGCCGGCACCCAGCACCGCGGGCAGGACGTCCCAGGCGCCACCGCCCTGGACGGGGTCCACGGCGGGGTCGAGGTCGACCAGGTGGATCCGTCCCGGATGTTCGGACTGGGCGGACCTGACCAGCCCCCACAGGGCCGAGCCCGCGAGATCCGTGACCGGTTCCCCCTCGGCCGCCGCCACCGCACTCGAGGTCACGACCACGAGTCGTCCGTCGTTCCAGGCAGGATCGGCGAGCCAGGCCTGGATCGTGCCGAGCACCGCGGCGGTCCGGTCGCGGACGAGCCCGGCGAGCACCTCGGCATCGCCGCCGCCGGCGCCGGGCCGGTGGCAGTCGATCACCAGCACCGCGGCCGGTTCGGGCAGCGGTGCCCCGGGCGTCGTCCGCACCCAGCCGGCTGCGGCCCCGTTCCCGGGTACAGCCCCCACCGGGCGCTCGGTCCAGTCGACGGCGTAGAGCAGCTGGTCGGCGGCGGACGTGCCGGCGGCGAAACTTTCCGGGGCGGTGGGGCGCAGGACCAGGCCGTCGATGGCGGCCACCGGCATGCCGGCACCGTCCGCGAGCAGCAGGCGCACGGTGTCGGCACCGTCGCCCGCGGTGAGGCGGACCCGCAGCCCGGCGGTACCGGCCGGGCCGAGGAGACGGACGCCGGTGAACGCGAACGGCAGGCGGACCGCGCCGTCCTCGGCGACAAGGCCGCCGGTGCCGATCGCGTGCAGGGCGGCGTCCAGCAGCGCGGGATGCAGGTGGTAGCCGGTGGTGGCGGTGGCGGCCGGGACGGCCACCTCGGCGAGGACGCCCACGCCGTGCCGCCACATCCGGCGCAGCCCCTGGAAGGTCGGTCCGTAGTCCAGGCCGGCCAGCGCGAACCGGGGGTAGGCGTCGTCGACCGGGATCTCGGACCAGTCCGGAGCCGGCCAGGTGAGCAGCGCGGCCCCCGGGGGCGGGGCCGTCTCGGCGGTGAGCAGGCCGGAGGCGTGCGCCGTCCAGCCGTCCTCGTCGGTGCCGGGGTCGTCGCCGGCACCGGCACCGGCACCGAGGGTTGCCGGGGCGTCCTCGGGCTGGGAGTGGATGGTGATCCGGCGGTCGCCGTCGCCGTCCGGCGGCCCGACCGTCACCTGCAGCCGCAGGCCGCCATGCGCGGGCAGGGCGACCGGGGCGTGCAGGAGCAGCTCGGCGACGGTGGGGGTGCCCGCCCACCGCCCGGCGGCCAACGCCAGTTCCAGCAGGGCGGTGCCGGGCAGGACGGTGGTGCCGAAGACGGTGTGCTCGGCGAGCCAGGCCGGGGCGTCGGCGGCCAGCCGCCCGGTGAGCAGCATGCCGTCGTCGTCCGCGAGCACGACCGCCGCGCCGAGCAGCGGGTGCTCGGCGGGATGCAGGCCGGCGGCCGAGACGTCCCCGGCGCCGGCGGCGGTGTCGAGCCAGTACCGCTGGTGGTCGAAGGGGTAGGTCGGCAGCTCGACGCGGCGGGCACCGGTGCCGTCGAAGAGGGCTGGCCAGCGCACCGGCGTCCCGTGGACGAACAGGCGGGCCAGCGCGGCGAGCAGGGTCGGTGTCTCGGCGCGGTCGCGGCGCAGGGTGGCGGCGGTGAGCAGGTCGGGGCAGGCGTCGCCGACGAGCGTGCTGAGGACGGCGTCGGGCCCGATCTCCAGCACCCGGGTCACGCCGGCCGCCGCCAGCGCGGTGGCGGTGTCGGCGAAGCGGACGGGCCGGCGGACCTGGTCGACCCAGTAGGCGGCGCTCGACCACTCGCCCGGGGCGACCGCGGCGCCGGTGACCGTGGAGACGGCTGCCCGCTGCGGCTCGCGCAGCCGCAGCGCGCCGACCGCCGCGCCGAACGGGCCCAGCATCGGTTCCATCAGCGCCGAGTGGAAGGCGTGGCTGACCCGCAGCCGGTTCGTCTTCCAGCCCCGCGCCGCGGCGGCGTCCGCCGCCCGGTCGAGGAACTCGTGCGGGCCGGAGAGCACCACGGCGGACGGACCGTTGACCGCAGCGAGATCGACGGGGTGCCCGGCGCGGGTGAGCTCGGCGAGGACGGGCAGGACGGCGGCCTCGGAGGCGGCGACGGCGAGCATGCCGCCGCCGGCCGGGAGCTCCTGCATCAGCCGGCCGCGGGCGGTCACCAGCGCCGCCGCGTCCGCCAGGCCCAGCACCCCGGCCGCCCAGGCGGCGGTGATCTCCCCGACCGAGTGGCCGGCGACGACGTCCGGTTCGACGCCGAGATGGCGGACGAGCGCAAGCAGGGCGACCTCGACGGCGAACAGCGCCGGCTGGGCGTAGCCCGTCCGGTCCAGCAGCTCGGGGTCGTCACCGTCGAGGACGGTGCGCAGCGGAACGTCCAGATGCACGTCCAGCAGGGCGCAGACCTCGTCGTACGCGGCCGCGTACACGGGGAACCGCCGGTGGAGCTCGCGCCCCATCCCCAGCCGCTGCGCGCCCTGGCCGGTGAACACCACACCGAGCCGGCCCTCGGTCGCCGTCCCCCGCAGAACCCCGGGGGCGGCTTCGCCGCCGGTGACCGTCGTGCGGGCACGGCTGGTGTCGTCGGCGCTGTCGGCTTCGTCCGCGAAGTGTGGGAGATCGGCGAGGGCTGCGAGCTGGGTCTGCAGGTCGGCGGTGCTTCCAGGCAGCAGGACGGCGCGGTGGCCGAGCGTGGCGCGGGTACTGACCGAGAGCCCGACGTCGGCCAGTGAGTCGTCGGCGGGCGAGGCGTCGGCGAGCTGGCCCGCGGGTCCGCCGGCCAGCGCCGCGGCGAGGCGGCGAGCCTGGGCGGCGAGAGCCTGGCCGGTCCGCGCGGTGAGCACCACCGGCGTCACCGATGCCGGCTGTGTTCCGACCCCCGCGCCCGTGATGACCGTGACCGGATCCTGTTCCGGCTCTGACTCCGGCTCCGGCTGCGCGGCTGGGGCTTCCTCCACCACGATGTGCGCGTTCGTCCCGCTGATCCCGAACGACGACACCCCCGCCCGCCGCGGCTCACCCCCACCCGGCCACTCCCAGTCTCGCATACCCATCCCGCCGCCCACGA
>NZ_JBFLUG010000233.1:0-6958 GCF_041008525.1 Parafrankia sp. FMc2
AGTCGTCACAAACCTCGATGATCACCGGTGGCCTCTTGCGTGCCTGGACCGGCTCCACCTCAACGTCGCATCTCAACCATGACCCATCAGATCAAAATGATCACTAAAGTCCGGCTGGAGTACTAGGACACCATGGCGGGCCCGGGACACCATTACGGACAGCACACGTGCTTCTTCCAGAACCGCCTCCTGGGTGTCGGCTCGGAAATCTGGGATGCAGCCTTCTTCGGCTCCGATGATGACGACCCAGTCGAACTGTTGCCCTTTGCCGACGTGACCAGTGAGTAGGTGCACTCCGGGCACGTTGATCAGCGTATTCTGGTCGCCGATTCTTACCCGTGCGCGGATAGCGGTTAGTGAGAATCCTTCATCGAGAAGGTCGTAGCACCAGTTGAGGGCGCCTGCGAGCGCTTCGCGGCTGCTGGGATCTTGCAGGGCTTCGAGATCGGCTACTTGGCGTAGATAGGCTAGCTTGTCTTCGGCATTTTGATACCTGGCGAAGTCGAATCTGGCGAGCATGGCTTTGACGATCCTGGCGGTATCGGTGTCCAGGACGCCGTCATCCCAGCGGTGAAACGGCAAGCCGGATTGTTCCATGAAGGTGTCAACGAACCGTCGGCGAGGATTAGTGCGAGCGATGATTGCGACGCGGTGATTCGGTGCGCTAGTAAGCACAAACTTGGTGAAGTCGATCACCCATTGTGCCTCACTGTCGGCGTCACTGAAAGCAGCGTGCGCCGCCAAGCCCCCGCCGGGCCAAGAGGCAGGGTCGGCGCTGGTGAGCAGCGTTCCTCCGGTTCGTGGAGTGAGCGCGTTAACGACGTTGAGGACGGCCGGTGAGGAGCGATGCGATTCGGAGAACTCGATGACGTTGAGCCCGCACTCTGCCCGAACGGCTCGGTCGATCTCTTCGGGCTCCGCGCCGGCGAAACCGTAGATTCCCTGCGCGAGGTCGCCAGCGTAGGTGGTCTTTTTGTAGCCGATGCGGTTGACCAGGCGAAGCTGCTGCGGGGTTAGATCTTGAAATTCATCGACGATCACCGCAGCGAAGTGATGGCGGTACAGTTGGGCGACCGTGTCGTTGGCCAGGATAAGCTCGGCCAGGCGAGGCAAATCATCATAGGTCAGCCGGTTCTGCGCGCGCCTCAGCTGCTCGATCTCCACCACCACGTCGTGATCCGATTCGGCTAGCAGCCGCTCCACTTCTGTGTCGTCGGCGGCATTCTGCTTAGCGATACGCAAAGTGTCCCGGACGGTGCTGATCATGTTGAAACTCAACCTGCGGCTGCGGCATTGCTCGCCGACCCAGTCGCTGTCGGGAATCAGAAGGTCCGGGCTCATCCCAATCACCTTCGCGTGAGCCCGATAGATTCGGGCGGACAGGCCATGGAAGTTCACCACGGTTACGCGGTCACGTCGCACCGCCGGTGGCAAATAGCTGGCGAGTCGATCCCGGATGTTGTCGCGCGCCCGATTTGAGAAGGTCGTGACAAGCACCCTCTGAGGCGCGCGAATCTCCTTGCGGTCGATCAAGCCAGCGACGCGCAAGGCCAGCGCCTCCGTCTTGCCGCACCCTGCAGGAGCGAGCGCGAGCAGGTCGAGCGACTGATGGTCACGGATGCGCCGCTGCGCGGACGTTGGTGTGACCACTCAGATCACCGCAATGGCGGTGAGCAGCTTGTCGATGCTGTTGATCTTACGGGCGGTCTTCTCGTTGAGGAGGGGTGCGATCACCATCGCGGCCTTGACCTTGACTTTGCTCTTGCTGCGGCAGAAACCCGCAACGTCCTGATCTGTCCGACTTCCTTCAGGGCCGGTCACGGCGCACACAGACAATTCATTGGCGGTGAACAATGACGACCTCGAGAGCGCGGCCCACACGGCGGCGGCCCCCAAAGCCGCAACGTATTCGGCCTCGAGATCGGGTGTGGAGACCCAGACCGAATGCTTCGACAAATCTGCCTCGGCAACGGCGAGCTTGTTGGCGGTATCCTTTATTGCGTCGGCGTCGATCAGCATCGACATTGGAATGTTGAACCCCGACTCGCCGAACAATTTGATGATCGCACCCATATCGCCGGCACCCCCGGTCTCGATCAACGAGACTCCTAGCCGGTCGAGGTTACGGTCAGTGATATCGCTGACTCGTTCGAGAATGATCCGATCCGAGATTCCCTCGACACCGATGACACGCAGCGCCGTGAGCGGTTCGAGCTTGTCGCGGACCCACCACCGAACGGTCATGCGTTCGTCATCGGACAGGAACGCTTCGGCTGGCTGAACGAGCTTGCCGCCCGCTCGGACAGCGACGATGCACTCGGGCTCGAAGGCGCCGACGATATCGGACGAGTGCGTTGCGAGAAGCTTTTGATTCGGGCCACTCTGCAATAGCCGAGCCAGGGCCCGTTGACTGGTCGGGTGGAGGTGCAGTTCGGGCTCGTCAATGCCGACCATGTTCGCGCCGACGCTCACTAGGTCGTATAGCGCGATCGCGTACAGGGCACGCATCCCGTCGGATTGCTCTGTCAGGTTCTTCTGCTCACCGTCCTTGGCGATCTGCAGTCGCACGTCGCTAAGCGGGTCGTTCTCGGCTGCGGCGCCTGAGATAAACACCAGGTCATCCTTCTTGACAACCTCCGGGAGCGCCCTGGATAGCTGCCCGGCTAGATCCTCCCGCAGCCCGCCCAGTATGGTGGACGTGCGAAGGTTTTCCTGGATGGCGTCGGTAAGCAAGTCGAAATCTGCTTGCTCCGGGCCGAGGTCAATTGACTGCAAGATGTCGTGGACGACGGTGCGACGGTGGTCCTTCAAATCTCGCGAGGAGGCGGTCGCTGTGAGCAGCTTCCAACCGAAACCGGCAAGCTGCTCACGTGAGAGCTGACGGCCAGTTCCCCCACCCGGCGCTGTCCTTTCTACCGACAAAGTCCGGCTGGCGTCAATTGAGGCCGCCAGACGTACGAGCAGCCGGGCCTCTCCTGTGACAGGATTGATTGAGATCTCGTCCGGGAACAACCCCTGGTCTGCGGGCGAGAATTCGATCAGCTCCGCCTCGATGACCAGGGGTTGGTCCGGGTCGCGGAAATCCTCCGGTCCCAGATGTGCGTACAACTGCGCCGTGCTCGCACCCAAAAGGAGGTCCAGGCACCGTAGCAGGGACGATTTACCCACGTCGTTCGGCCCGACGAGAACGAGGTGCTTACGAACCTCTATCGACACGTCGACCAGTCGGCGATGGTTAGAGATCGTGATACGGCTCAAGCGCATGGTTCCCCCCGGTGTATTTCAATATTTTGCCGCGAGGGCCACAGCCAGGAATGCGCGGTTTCCGGAGCGGAAGTGCCGATCGCGATCGAGCATTCAGTTGCAAGCTGGACGTGAGCAAGGCAGGGAGGTTTTGAGCGCATGCCAAGATCCCAAGCCCCGAGCAACGCCCGCCCCCCGTCCGCGGCGACCTTATGACACGAGTTCTATCACATTGATCGTTCGCGTCGGATGGTAGGTCTGTGCCCTGGGGCGGCCGCGATGGGTGGCGAAGCGCGCGCTGGCCGGGATCGGGGCGTGGGCTGCCCTCGTGGCGAATGTGCGCACGTCGTTGGAGCGATGGTCAGATAAGGAGCATCGACATCCGCACCCCCGGCTTCAGCTGGGCCGTGATGAACTCGTGATGGGCTGCGATCGCCGGCCACGTCACCTGCCATAACCAGGTGTCAGCCAGTTCAACGAGCCACACCCGCACCCGCACCACCGCGGTCCACTCCGTCTCTGCTGGCCCCAGACCAAGCGGAGGGACATGATGGTCGGAGATCGATGATCTACACACGCGCGGGGTCTTCCGCTGGCTGCCAGCTCGAGCTCGACCCGATCGCCGTCGTCCCAGCGCATGCGGGCGTGGCGCTATCGGCCCTGATGTCAGGGCAGCTCTGAACCATGTAATTGCCCCTTTCGAGGTCGCTCGTGGCCGCTGGTGCGGCGCGGCTGGCCGGCCGATCATCAGGGGGCGTGAGGGCGGGCGGAACTGGTCCGCCCTTGGGCGCTGTCAGCGGGGGCGCGGTCGTTGCGGTGCTTCGAGTGCCTACTTGAGGCGTGCGTGGACAGGGCCGGCTGTGCCTGGGCCGTTGCGCTGGAGTTCGAACAGGTTGGTCGCGATCATCAGGTCCGTGAGGCGGGAGTAGCCGTAGGTTTTCAGGACGACGGCGGGGTGCTTGCGGATGGCCAACCCGACGGCAGACAGGTGGGTCCAGCCGTCGGGGCCGGTGTTCGTCGTGACCGCCTCGCGGAGTCGGCTGATGAGTGCGATGTCCGCGCGCAGCTCAGCGGTCGTCGCCCGGGTGGGAGGGCCGGCCAAGGCCTGCGTTTTCTTCTTTGTCTGCGGGGCGGCGATGACCTGCGCCGGGCTGGTTTCCGGGCTCGGCGGGGCGTTCTCCGTGATGTCGCTTGCCTCAGGCGGGGTGGCCTGGGCGGGTACGAGCGTCTGGTCGGGCTTCGCGGTGCGTGTCGGTGGCGTGTCGGCCATGAGGGTCTCGACGAAGACGAAGGTGTCGCAGGCTGCGGGCAGGCCCGGGTTCGTCTTCGTCTCCTCGCCGAACCCGTGGACGGTCAGTCCGCTCTCGCGGATCCGTTCGGCCAGCCGGGTGAAGTCGCTGTCCGAGGAGGCGATGCAGATCGTGTCGATGGAGCCGGAGTGCAGCAGGTCCATCGCGTCGATCGTCAACGCCAGGTCGGCGGCGTTCTTGCCCTTGACCGCGGCGAAGACCTGGACCGGCCGGATGGACAGCTCCTGCAGGGTCTTCTTCCAGTTCCTCAGCGAGCCGGACCAGTCACCGTAGGCACGCCTGACCCGGGCCTTCCCGTAGCGGGCGCTCTCGGTGAGCAGCGGCTCGACGGCCCACAGCGGGATGTTCTCCGCGTCGATGAGGATTGCGAGCTGTGCCGACCCGGTTCCGTCCAGCATGCGGGTTCCTCCCTTGCGGGCGCCTGGCATCCGCGGCGACAGAACACGGCTGGCCGATCCCAGGATGACACGCGGCCCGTGCGCTCGCGGTGTCCACCATCCCTCAGCCGTGCGCGGTGCCGCCCGGCGGACCCCGCCCTGGTCCTCACACCCGGCGAGCTGGACACCTTCAGTCGGGGATCGTGACGAGTGCAATCAGTAACCAGCGGCCCGGCCCGCATGTGGGCGCTGGTACGCCCCCAACGCACTTGGCAACTTCGAGTTCGAGGTCACGTTGAGCTACCGGCGGCTGGAGCTGCCTCGGCGTGTCGAGGTGACGCCGCGGCACAGGCGGTAGTACTGATGTGCCCGTGGGTGATCGTCGTCGTGTGGGTGCGGGTGAGTACGCCGAGCGGGTGAACGCTGCGGCTGGGCTGCTGGAGGGCGGCGTTCCGATGGGGGACGCCGCCCTTCTGCTGTCCGCGCGGTTTGGGGTTTCGCTGCGGCAGGCCCGGCGTTACGCCGATTCGGCGGCGGGTGGGCGGGTGGTCGTTCCTGAGCCGATGGTGGTGTTCACGGTCAAGCTTCCCGCTGTGCTGGCCGAGCGAATACGTGAGGAAGCCCGGGTTCGCGGCACGACGATTTCGTCGCTCGTGGCCGGCGCTTTGTCGGACTGTCTCGTGTCAGCCGGGGCGGGAAGTCCGACGGATGAATGAGCGGGCGATCGCCCTTGAGTATGTGTTCGACCGCCATGCGGTCCGGGATCTGTCGATCGCGTATGGATTCCTGGTCCCGCTGCGGCGGCTGAAAATCCAGACGGACGAGCAGACAGGAGACGAGAATGGTGAACGTGGCGGTTTATGCCCGGGTGTCGTCGGACCGGCAGAAGAAGAACGAGACGATCGCCTCGCAGACGGCGGCGCTGCGTGAACATGCCCGGCAGATGGGGGCGGCGTTGCCGGCCGAGTGGGTTTTCGAGGACGACGGCCATTCGGGTGCGACGCTGACACGCCCGGCGCTGGAACAGCTGCGGGACCTGGTCGCGGCGGTGCAGATCGATGTGGTTCTGTGCTATTCCCCGGACCGGCTCGCCCGGAAGTTCGCTTACCAGGCGCTGCTGATCGAGGAATTCGCGCGGGCCGGTACCCGCGTCGAGTTCATTAAAGGGCCTCGCGGGGACAGCCCGGAAGACCAGCTCATGGTCCAGTTCCAGGGGATGTTCGCGGAATATGAGAAGGCGCAGATCCTGGAGCGTTACCGGCGCGGGAAGGCACATCGCGCCCGGGCGGGGTCGGTGAACGTGCTGTCCGGGGCGCCGTTCGGGTATCACTACCGTCGGCGGTCCGACCAGCTCGGTGCCGGCTACGAGATCGTCCAGCACGAGGCGATCCTGGTCACCGAGATGTTCCGCCGCTACGCCGACGAAAGCGTCTCCATCGCGGCGCTGGCCCGCTGGCTGACCGAGAAAGGCGTGCCTACCCGCACCGGCAAGAATAGCTGGGACCGGTCGGTGATCTGGGCGATGCTACGGAATCCCGCCTACAAGGGGACGGCGGTGTTCGGGAAGACGATGGTCGACAACACACCGGCCGGCCTGAACCGGGTGGCGCGGCTTCAGGGGCGTTCAACACCACGGCCGACCAGAGTCGTCGACCGGCCCCGTGACCAGTGGGTCGAGATCCCGGTGCCCGCCCTTGTCAGCGAGGAGATGTTCGAACGGGTCGCGGCCCGCCTCGAGGAAAACAAGCGTTTCGCGCCCCGCAACACGAAGACGACCCCCTCACTGCTACAGGGTCTCGCAGCGTGCTCGGCCTGTGGTTACGGCTACTACAGTACCGCACCTCGACACGGACCACGAACAAGAAGATCTACTACTACCGGTGTCTCGGTTCCGACGACTACCGCTACTGATGATTAATATGTGGTGTCACTATGTCTGGTGACGGCTGCTGGCGAGTGGGTAAACCTTTTACATGAGGTATGCGACGGGTGGCGGGTTGACGCCCGCCGAGCAGGTGGAAAGGGAAC
>NZ_JBFLUG010000234.1:0-6914 GCF_041008525.1 Parafrankia sp. FMc2
GGTGGCTACCGTCGTCTGACTCTGCGTTACGAACGCAACGGCCGCAACTTCCTCGGGTTCCTCTGCCTCGCCGCCGCGATCACCTGCTGGAAGAAACTCCCGCACCCGACATGAGACACGCTCTTAGACGCTCCTGCGGGTTGGACGACCAGATCTGCTTCCAGATCTGCCGCGGGTAGGCAGTGAACGCGAGCAGGTCAGCTTTCGCGGCGGAGAGATGGTCGGCCGCCTTCGGCAGTTTCTCGGTGAGTGCTTCCACGACCCGGTCGAACTGCACAGTGACCTCGGTCGCGTCGGCCTGCTCGAAGACGGTTCGTACCAGCGTGGCGACCCACGGCTGCGACGACTTCGGGGTCACGTTCAGCAAGTCCCGCAGGTAGTGCGCCCGACACCTCTGCCACGACGCACCGGGCAGCGTCGACCCGATCGCGTTCACCAGCCCGCGGTGGGCATCGGAGGTCACCAGCCGCACGCCCGACAGGCCGCGGGCGACCAGGCCGCGGAAGAACGCCAGCCAGCCGGCACCGTCCTCACTGCTCACGACGTCGAGGCCAAGGATCTCCCGGTGCCCGTCACCGTTGACCCCGACCGCGAGCAGGCAGTGCACATTGATCACTCGACCCTCCTCGCGAACCTTCATCGTCAACGCATCCGCCTGGACGAACCGGTACGGACCGGCGTCCAACGGCCTCGACCGGAACGCCTCGACCTGGGCGTCGAGCTGCTTCGCCAACACCGACACCTGCGACTTCGAGATGTTCGCGACCCCGAGCTGCTCGACGAGCTTGTCGACCCTTCTCGTCGATACCCCGAGCAGATAGGAGGTGGCCACCACCGAGATCAGCGCCTGCTCGGCGCGTCGCCGTCGGGTCAACAGCCATTCCGGGAAATACGACCCCTGCCGCAACTTCGGTACCGCCAGCTCGATCGTCCCGGCTCGGGTATCCCACTCCCGCGCCCGATACCCGTTCCGCCGGTTCACCCGCTCCGGGGATATCTCGCCATATTCCGCATTGCAGACGCCGTCCACCTCGGCGCCCATCAACGCCTCCGCGAACGCCTTCACCATCGATCCCAGCAGGTCCGGACTCGCTGCCATCAGTTCCTTGCCGAAACCCTCGGCATCGGTCACAGTCGGGCGCACGGCCATCGCGTATCTCCTCCTCGAGTTCTTGGCGGTTCTCGAAAGGATCACGCGGTGGTCGCTCTACGTCACGGACCGCCACTCCGGCGAGTCGTTAGACGATCACGATCCGTACACCACGTCTCTGGACTTCACTGGGTGTCGAGGACGTGTGCATCGCTGCCTGTGATAGCCCAACGGGTTCGCAAAATCGATTACCACGGCCCGGCCGCTGGCAACCTGCCAGGCGTTTGTCCTTCACCTGGCCCTCAACGATCACCATCGAGGGCCGTCTCGCCCCGGCCACCACCAACTGGCACATCACCAACCGCCACGACCGATCCGCCGGCGGTCCGGCACTCCGGACGAAGCGCCGCGCTCCTGCGGATGACGGACAATGCACCAGGCGTTAGGCTCGCGCTCAGCGAACATTCGACTTCGCTCCCGAGCAAGGGTCGGCGCCTCAGTAGCCACCCGAGTACCAGGACTCGACGCGGAGCAAGGGTGGTCTGCACTTTGGGTAGCCAACAGGTAACTGTAAGAGCAGTGGAGGATCGGTGAGTGACTGTGTCGCGTGATCCTGACCTGCTTACCGTCGGTTGTTGTTGACGAGTTTCCGGATCCTGGTCTGGGTGAGCCGGACCTTCGCGAGGATCTCGTTGGTGGTGACGGTCCAGGTGAAGATCTGGCATCTGGTGTTCCAGCGGGTGATCTAGTGGCGGCTCTGTCGGGTCAGGACCTCGCAGGAGGAGAGGGCGCCGCGGTGTATGGACTGCTGGGTGGTGATCCCGAACCAGGTTTCGATCTGGTTGATCCACGAGGAGCCGACGGGGGTGACGTGGAAGTGGATGTCCGAGCCGCGTTCGAGCCAGGCGATCACCTCGGGGGTGGCGTAGGTAGACAGGTTGTCCAGGATGATGTGAATGTCTTTGCCCGTATGTGGTTGGACGGCGTTCTTCAGGAAGGCGAAGAATGCTCCTCCGCCCCGGACCGGACGGCACTCTCCGTAGACCTACCCCGTCGCGACCTTGAGCGCGGCGAACAGGTGCGTAGTGCCGTGGCGCCGGTAGTCGTGGGTGCGCCCCTCGGTGTGGTCAACGGTGATCGGGAGCATCGGCTGGGTCCGGTCCAGGGCCTGGACGGCTTCTTCGTGCACGCAGAGCACCCCCGCGCCGCAGGGCAGGTCCACCAGGTGGAGCCCGACCTTGTCGGCGAGCCGCGGACCGCGGCTGAGTTTGAACGTTCCTTGGCAAGGCGGTCGCAGCCTTTCCTCTCGCCACAGCTTCGCCATGTAGCGCCAGGAGATGGTGACGCCGGGGATACGGCTGACGTACTTCACCATCTCCCGGCTCGATCAGTGCGACAGACCTGTCTGCGCCGGTGGGCTCGTGCGGGTGAGCGTGAGCACCCGGGCGGGTCCCTGTTCGGACGGCGCTCCCTGGGGCCCGTTGGTCAGACCGCTGACGCTGTCCGCTCCGCACCGGCTGATCTGCAGATCGACCGCCGGTCGGGATACTCTCGCCAACGCCTTGATCCGCTTCTTCGGGGAACCGTCGGCATGCCACAGCACTATCCACCCCCGCGTCGCCACGTTCGGAAGATCGCGACTGTTCACCGAATGGATCAAGTAAAGACAACACGCTCACTGGGCACTAGGCGGTGCCGTACTTACCCGGGGCAAGAGTAAGGAAAGTGACTGCTAATCGCTAAGCGGGTGCGGCCTTCCTGCTTCGACCATGAGGCGCCGCGCCAATCACGCTATGAAAGCGCCGCACAGTAGAGGACCCACTCCAATAACTGCACGATGGAGGTCTGTGTGACTACATATTCTGTAGGCCATCTCCACGAGATTGCAACTCAGGCACTCGCTGGCCAAGGTTTCTCGTCGACCGCCGCTCGCGGGATCTCGGAGGAATTTGTGGTGGCCGAACTCGTCGGCCTCAGAACGCACGGAGTAGGCAAGATAGCATCACTCAATCTCGGCGATCTCAAAGTCGATCCAACTCTCACCGAATACGGACCAATCGTTGCTGCCGACGGAAACCGGGGCAACGGCTTCCTCCTTATGAGAAAGATCGCAGAACTTTTGATTGACAAAGTGCGAGAGTTCGGGGTCGGCGTTGCCGGAGCCCGAAACTTTAGCCGATACAGTTCGCTCTATCCGTACACCGCCAAGCTGGCTGGACAGGGTTTCGTCGGTATCCTACTGAATAGTGCTGGTCCGGCAGCGGTAACGCCATTTGGTTCAATTGACCCGATTACCGGCACAAACCCCGTTTGTTTCTCTTTCCCAACTTCGGACGGGATCCAGACCTTCGATCTAGCGACTGCGGAGGTGGTATGGGGAGAGATCCGGCAGGCGGCGCTTGAGAACCGCGGTGTTCGCCCGGGTCCGTTCCTTGGCTCTTCCGGGGATGTGACCACGGTGCCATCTGAGATCAACGCAGTGAGAGCGTTCGGTGGAAGTAAAGGCTGGGCTCTTAATCTTGCAGTCGAGATTCTCGGCGGACTAATGGTCGGCGGGGCCGCAGGTCTCGCGGTCGAAAGCGAGTTCGACTGTGGGGCATTGATGGTAGCAATTGATCCAGCCCGGACCGGCGCAGAAGCAGGGTTCATCGCCAATGTTTCGCAACTATTTGAAGAAATCCGTCAGGCGCGACCTTCCAGAGACGATGAACCTGTGAGAGTACCCGGCGACCGCGCCCGGGCCCGTATTGATCTGCAGGCGGTGTTCTCCGACCCCGTCGAAGTTGAGGATTCGACCATTGCGCTACTAACGCGTATGGCAGCTGGAGAAAAGATCTCCGAACTGTCATCCAATCTACTCTTCAATTGATTAACGCAAATCGATGGACGGGTTCACGAATGCCAGCGCCGCTATCGCTTGGGGCTCGGTAAGCGATTGGGTCTCTGGCGTCGCAACTGTACTAGCGGTGGTCATTGCGCTCATCTTCTCTTTGCGGGCCGAAAGCGAGACGACAGACCAGCGTCTGGCTGCCGTCTACGCCTGGTTCGTTGTCAACCACGGGACGGGGGAGCTTTGGCTGCACAACGCGACCGAAATTCCGATCTACCGCTGGTCGGTGATTGTCTCGTGGCCGACAGGGCCAAGCCAAACAAAAAGCGTCAATGCGGCTTCCGACACCTTCGGGATTCTACCTCCTGGCCGGTTCTCCTTCTCTCTTCAAGGAGCAGACTCACTGCCGTCAAACGACTCCGTGGTGCAAGTCGACCTACGTTTCACCGATGCGCGGCAACGAAACCGTCGGCGCACACCAACAGGACGCCTCCTATCCGAACGACGACGTGGGACGTAGTAACGGATGACTAGCCCCAGCGGCCCTCAGTTCTCGCCCTCGCGAGAATGGCGAGGAACTCAACCGGGGGCCACCCCGGAGCCGAGGCGATCTGACGAAGAACGTCATAGCGCCTCACCGATATCGCCCTCGCCATCGCAGCTGACGTGGGAATACCAATGGGAGGATAGCCTCAATTCCGTAGCGCGAAGAGCCGTTCACCCTCCTCTGGTACGGAGGATAGCAGAGGAGGTTGCCAGGGCCTCTGCGATCGGAAAGACTGCTACAGTCTTTCTCCGCGGCGAATTGGGGATCGGAAAAACGACACTTCGCAGACTGCTCACCGACAGCGAACTCGGTCTGGTTGCCAACGACTACGTAGAAAATCCGGTGGTCGCTAACGGGCTGAGGACCTGTGGTGTTATCGAGGCGGAAGATCTAGAATCGCCAGTTGACTTCGCACGCCGAATAAATCGCTACGACGACGACTGTTCGATTGTGGTTATGGCCCGACCGGGCACGCTGGAAGCCGCAGCTCAATGGATTTTCCGACAGCCCACGGCTACAGTCACCATGAATACTTACGAGCCCACTCGCCCGGTCTTTCGTGAGTGCCTTCGGGAGATTTGTCGGACCATCAATCTAGACAATAGTCAGCATCTCGATCTCCTTACGGAAATTGCCTCCCGGCTACCCGACTTTATGTGCACTCCGTTCTATTTCAAGATCTTGGCTGAATTTGTCGAAACTCATCCTGACCCATCAGACGTACTTTCTCGTAGTCCACTAGAATTGCTCCGTATCTCGATTAATCAGCGATTCGGAGATGAAGCATACGATGATCTGATCGCGTGTGCGACCGGCCGTATAGGCGAGCGAGGTGTCGAACAGGTCGCCGGGATCCTGAATGAGCACGGTGCATTCGTTCACGACGGCTATCGCAATGTTGTGTTGGCCGGTGCACTTCTAGACCATCAGCTTGCGATTCGTGAACTCATCGCACTTCCGAATGCGATTCCGGCGGTTCGGATCGCGCTGGACCACATTGAGAAGGTTCGCTCACCTCGTTCGGAAACCGCTGCTGCACTGATTGATGAACTGGAGCAGTTTGTCGTCACTGAGCAGGGGTACGGCCAGATACGTTACCTACTCTACTTTCAAGGCCTTATCGCTCGCTCCCTGAGAAGGGTGCGGAGGGAGACCGCGGCATTAGCGCTGCGAACGAGATGCCTTGACTTGATATCAAACGACGAAGCCCGTCGTCTTCGAGATAGTGGAACAGTTGCGGCAACACTGCTGTGGGACATTTCTGACGCTCTTTCGCTGATCAATGATCCGCGCCTCTATCGCGCCCGCCATGAGAAATATGCGCCAACCTCTGGGTACTTTACCTTTGTACCTCGACAGGCGGTCGAGATCGGGTCCGAGTTTACTCCACAACGTATCGATGACGCGAAACCGGTCCTGCCTTATACGCGCCAGGAAGTACAAATCGGCCCGATGTGGATCGCGAACTTCCTGGTAACAAACGAACAGTATCAGGAATTTTGGAATGATCCTGATCGCTCAAATTATTTCGTCGGCACCGGCCGGCAGTGGATTGATAATGACGCGACCGTCATTGCGGCAATCGAGGATTCTTTCGACGTCGCTGCCCGCCGTTGTTTCTGGAAGGAAGCACGAGACGAGGCGTCGGCAGTAGTTGCTGGCGTCGGGTCAAGCATGCCCATTCTTGACATAGCGCGTGTCCGGGCACTCAGACAGGCCGCTCGGGTGGCTCTATGGGACCCCACGCAGGCCGACGACCGGTTTAGCGCGCCTGGTAGTCCCGTTGTGGGGATCACCTGGTGGGAGGCGATCGCCTTCTGCCAATGGTGGACAGACCGGAAACTGCCCGATAGCGGCTTCCCGGAAGGATCGGTCGCGAATCTCGCCACCGACTGGGAATGGGAAGCGCTGCGCAGAGTCTACTATGACGGGATCGACGTTGCTGATGCCAGCGTCAACCAGTCCGATCGGTACGGTGCGCATCTCCGCAAGCCCAATCGTGCTGCCGCCGCCGCAGACGGCCGCATCAGTAATATTCTTAGGCCGCTTCATGTCGGATTGTTCACGGTACCGGCTGGCCCCGGGCCATTCGACATGGTGGGCAATGTTTGGGAATGGACACGGTCGAAGGTTTACGGAAATATAGTGCCGACCACAATTGAACACGGCAGTTACGGACATACTGCGTGGGAGGACATAGACGCCTCTGCTGAGCAGATAGCCGAAAGCGTTGGGGGCGAAATAGTCGATCAGAATAACGATCTAAACTATCGGGCCGTTCGAGGTGCTTCATTCTTCTCGATCGATCCCCAAGCGGCCTGGTAACTGGTCAGGTACTGCTTTGATCTTGGGTTAGCTGGTTGCGGGCATCCAGGGGCGGCCCTCGGCGAGTTGGACGAGGGCGGGGAACTGGCCGATGCCGTGTTTGGTGGCGGTGGACAGGTAGC
>NZ_JBFLUG010000235.1:0-6768 GCF_041008525.1 Parafrankia sp. FMc2
CCGACGTTCGGTGCTCCGGCCGCACCCACCCAGCAGTTCCCGCCCGCTCCCGCACCGGCGTTCAACCCGCCGCCGGCACCGCCCGCACCGCCGCCCCCGCCGCCGGCGCAGGGACCCGGCCACGGGCAGCCGCAACCGGCCTACGGGCAGCCGCAACCGGCCTACGGCCAGCCACAGCCCGGATACGGCCAGCCGCAGCCGGCGTACGGGCAGGCCGGTGGGCCCGTCGGCTACCCCCAGGCCCCGCCGGCTCCGCCTGCGCCAGGAGGTTTCGGCGGTCAGGGCGGTCCCGGAGGTCCCGGGGGCCCCGGGGGCCCCGGAGGGCCCCCGCCTGGCGGCTTCGGGGCCGGGCCGGGCGGGCAGCAGCACCCGCCGGCGGGCTTCGGTGGGCCGACGCAGATGCTCCCGACCCAGGTTCTCCCCTCGCAGGCCCAGCCGATCCAGCCGGGTGCGATGAACAGCCTCAACCCGTACCGTGAGGTGGCGACGGCCGGCCGTTGGACCCAGCAGAACAGCAAGCTGGTGAAGGTCACCCTCGGGGCGGAGGCGCTTGCGCTGCGCGGGTCGATGGTCGCCTACCAGGGCAATGTGGACTTCGACTACAAGAGCGGCGGCATCCGCGGCCTCATCGAGGAGAAGCTCACCGGCCAGGGTCTGAAACTCATGACCTGCAAGGGCAACGGGGAGGTCTTCCTCGCCCGGGACGCGTCCGATCTGCACATCGTCGATCTTGGCGACAAGTCGCTGTGCATCAACGCGAAGAACCTGCTCGCGATGGACGCCACCGTGCGCTCCGAGGTGCGCCGGATCGAAAGCCCCGGAATCCCCGGCGGGGGTTTCTTCCACTTCGAGGTGTCCGGGCCCGGGTCGGTGGTGGTGATGACCAAGGGGACACCGATGACGCTCAACGTCGCCGGGCCGACGTTCGCGGACATGAACGCGCTGGTGGCGTGGACGTCCGGTATGCGGGTGAGCGTTTCCACGCAGGTCCGGGTCTCGCGCCAGATCTATGCGGGGGCGAGCGGTGAGTCGTTCGCGCTCCAGTTCATGGGATTCGCCGGTCATTTCGTCGTGGTGCAGCCCTATGAGGTCTGACGTGTCCCGCCCCGGCGGTTGGCGGGGCGCGCGGCGTCTCAGGGCACCCGGGGCACCCGGGGTAGAGCGCGGCACCGGGCGAGAGGGGAGCAGGTCGTGCACGGCAGCCTGATGGACCACTACGGTCCCACGCCGATCATGGATCGGATGAGCAGGCACGGATCCAAGATCGCCAAGGTCGTCATGCAGCCCGGCCAGGACCTCTTCGCCCGGGTCGGCTCGATGATCGCCTACGAGGGGCTCATCGACTTCAACCCGCAGCCGCCGCAGCTCGGCCGGATCGCGTCGTCCTGGGCGACCGGCGAAGGCGTCCCGCTCATGACGGCCACCGGGCAGGGCCTGCTCTACCTTGCCGACTACGGCAAGGAGGTCATCGTCGCGCAGCTCGCCGGCGAAGGCCTCTCGATCAACGGCAAGAACGTCCTGGCCTTCGACGCGAGCCTGCAGTGGGGCATCGAACGGGTCAAGGGCGTCAACATGCTCTCCGGGATGGGGATGTTCAACGTCGTCGTCCGCGGGCACGGCTGGGTCGCACTCACCGCCAAGGGCAACCCGATCATGCTCGACACCCGGGAGGCCGCGACCTTCGTCGACACCGACGCGCTCGTCGCCTACACCGACGGCCTGCGGGTGGAGCCGCGCCGCACCGCCCGCCTGGGCGGGCTGATCGGCCGCGGCTCGGGCGAGGCGTTCCAGCTCGGCTTCTCCGGCCAGGGTTTCGTCGTGGTACAGCCGAGCGAGGACGAGCGCCCGTCGTTCTCGGTGCGCGGATGACTGCCGGCGAGGGTGAGAGGATCGGATCATGACGCACGGCGGGATGTACGGCGGCAACCCCGGCGGTGCCGGCTATCCGGGCGGCCCGCCTGGCGGCCAGGGCTACCCCGGGGGACCTGGGATGCCTGGTGGGCCCGGAATGCCTGGCGGTCCGGGAATGCCCCCGGGTCCGGGAGGACCGGGCGGCCCGGGCGGGGGGCTGCGGAGCAGCCTGCTCGACAACCCCGAGGTCACCAGCAACGAGCGGTTCACCCTGCAGAACGGCAAGATGCTCAAGGCGACCCTCGGCGCGCAGGGGATGAACAAGTTCTACGCGCGCCGCGGGGCCATGGTCGCCTACCAGGGCGCGGCGACCTTCGACGCCCAGTGGGAGGGCTGGGGCTCGCGGTTCCGCAGTTTCTTCAGCGGCGGCGAGGGCCTGAACCTGATGAAGGTCGCCGGTTCCGGAGCGGTCTACCTCGCCAACCAGGCGCAGGACATCCACATTCTCGACCTGGCCGGCGACGGCCTGACCGTCGACGGCAAGAACGTCCTCGCCTTCGACGCCGGGCTGAACTGGGATCTCGTCCGGGTCGACAGCCAGGTCGGGATCGCCGGCGTCGGTGGCTACCAGGTCGAGCTGCGCGGGAACGGCCAGGTCGTCGTGTGCACCACCGGCGCTCCGCTGGTGATGCGGGTGACCACCCAGAACTACTACTTCGCGGACGCCGACGCGGTCGTCGGCTGGTCCTCCAGCCTTCAGGTCTCCATGCAGGCCGCGGTCACCTCCAGCGCGGCCTGGAAGCCACGGGGGAACACCGGCGAGAGCTGGCAGCTGCAGTTCAGCGGCGAGGGTTTCGTGATCGTGCAGCCGTGCGAACTGCTGCCGCCCTACGACGCGCTGGCCGGTTCCGGCCTCGCCGGCCAGTTCGGCCTCGGTCAGGGCGGCTTCGCGGGCAACCAGCTCGGCGGGCACGGCGGCGGTCATGGCGGGCCTGGCGGCGGTGGGTTCGGGGGCGGCGGCGCGGGCGGCTTCGGCGGTCTGTTCGGCAACCCCGGCCGCCACTGAACTCGGCCGCCACTGACCCTGACCGCTTCGGGTCCGGTCCCGCTGCCGGTCCCGCCGCCGGTGTCAGGGCAGCTGGCCGGTCGGCCGGGGGAGCGCGGGGGCACGGGCGAGCAGCACCACCCCCGCCGTGATCAGGGCCGCGCCGAACGTGACGCCGAGCAGCTGGCCGGCGGTGCCGGGTGCCGGCACCCCGTACAGCAGCACCGCCAGCACGTAGGAGACCACCGGGTTGGTGATGTTCATCGCGGTGACCGCAGGTGCCAGTGGGCCGCACGCATAGGCGGCCTGCCCGAGCAGCAGACTGCACGTCGCCGCCGCGGCGACGGCATAGCCTTCCCAGTGCGACATGGCGCCGAGCAGCCCCTCGGTGAGGAGCTGCTCCGTCGCCTCCTTCATCAGGACCGCGCTGAGGGCGCAGAACAGGCCGGCCGCAAGGCCGAACAGCGCGGCCCGGGCCGCGGGCGAGCGGTCGCGCGAAAGCGTGGTCAGCACCCCGGCCACGGCCGCCACCGCCACGATCGAGGCGACCAGCCGCGGCTCGTCCATGCCCGTCGCCGCCGGCAGTCTCCCGCGTGCGGACAGCAGGGCGGCCAGCCCCGCACAGACGCCGGCCGCCCCCCACCAGGCACCGGCCGACATGCGCCGGCCGGTGCCCACCAGACCCAGCGGGAGCGCGAACAGCAGCTGACAGACCATCAGCGGCTGGACCTCGGCCACCGACCCCAGATGCAGCGCGGCGGCCTGCACGCAGAACCCGCCGAGGTTCGCCACCCACCCCAGCACCCACACCGGCTCCCGGGCGAGCTCAGCCAGCAGCCGGGGGCCCGGTACCGCGCGCGCGTGGTCAACGCGGGTCGCGAAGCTGGTCCGTCCGGCCGCGCGTTGCTGCAGGGCGGCGGACGCGGCGATCAGGAAGGCGGCGAGCAGGCTGACGGGGATGACGGCGGGCACGGTCACGCCACCAGCATGGGCACCGTAACGGCAGGACTACGAAATCGGAATTGTCACAGGGGCATTGGCGCGGTCGCCTGTACCGGTCAGACGAGCCGGCCCCACGGGCCGGTGATGACGAACGTGCGGCCCGGGTACTGGAGGTTGACGACGAGGTGGCGGCCGTCGGCGGTGAACCGCGGGCCGGCGAGCTCGCTGGCGCCGATCGCGCCGGGCTCCGGGAAGTCCTCGGCCTCCCAGTAGTGCAGGTCCAGCGGGGCGATCACCTTCGCGACGTCCACAATCCGGCCGGAGGCGGTCAGCAGCCGCAGGTAGTTGTCGCCGCCGTTCTCGTCCTCGCCGTCGCCGTCCTCGGCGAGCAGGACGCCGCCGTGCGGGCCGACGGTGACCCCGTCCGGCTGGTTGAGCACCGCGGCGCCCGGCGACTCGTAGAGCAGGGCGAGGACGCCGGTGTCTCGCCCGGTCGGCCGGTAGCGCCACACCTGGCCGTTCTCGGCATCGCCCGCCTCCGACGCGACGAAGGTGAGTGCCCCTTCCTCCCACTCGGCACCCTCGAGGCCGGAGAAGCGGGCACCGCCGCGTGCCCGGCCCTGGCTGTAGACGGAGCCGGGGAACGACTCGGCGTCGGACGGATCCGGGTGGGCGATGTCGACCCAGCTGGTGGGCAGCTTCTGACCGACCCGCTGCCCGGTGACGGTGTCGTAGTCCGGCTCACCGCGCACGGCGAGCATCTGCAGCCGGCCGCCGGCCGCGAGCCTGCCGGGGCGGTGCGGCAGGAAGCGGTAGAGGCCGTCACCCGGGTCGCCGTTGTCCTCGGTCAGGTAGACGATCCCCGTCGCCGGGTCGACGGGCGCGCACTCGTGCTCGAACCGCCCCATCGCACGCAGCGGGACGGGCTCGACCGGCCCGCGGGCGTTCGCCGGCACCTCGAAGACGTAGCCGTGCGGCTTCTCGTAGCCGGCGTCCCGGCCGTCGACGGTCTCCTCGCAGCTGAGCCAGCTTCCCCACGGAGTCGGCGAGCCGTTGCAGTTCGCCAGGGTGCCGTTGAGGACGAGGAAGCTCTCGCGTAGTCGGCCGGCCGCCAGGTCGTAGCGCGACGAGGTGACCCCGGCGGGAGCGGCCCGGTCGTAGGCCGCTCTGCTCCCGATGCTGCGCCGGGCGGCACCGGGCATGCCCGTCTCGATCTCGTGGTTGCGCAGAATCCGCACCAGGTCGCGCCCGGCGGGGAACAGCGCCTGCCCGTCGTGCGCGATGGGGGTGGCGAGCCCGTCCGACATCCGGCTGCCGGCCGCGCCGAACGACCGGTAGCTGAAGCCGGGCGGCAGCGCCAGCTCGGGCCCCGCCGGCCGCAGCGCACCGAAGCCGTCCGCGCCCGTCCCCGCGCCGGAACCGGGGCCACCGGTCCCACCGGCCCACGCCGCCTCGCCGAGGCCGGGCGCGAGACCCGCGCCCAGCAGGCCGAGGCCGGTGGCGGTCAGCAGCTGCCTACGTGACGTCCCCATAGAACCCCCCACGAGCTCCGGTGCCGACGCGTTCTCGCGCTGATCGCGCTGATCGCGCTGATCGCGCTGATCGCGCTGATCGCGCTGATCGCGCTGATCGCGCTGATCGCGCGGTGTGTCGCGATCGGACGGACGGATCCTAGGTAGCCGGCGGCGCATCCCGGACGACGGTTCGGCGGCCGGCGGGCAGCCATCCGGCGAACAATGCCCCGCGGGTGCGCAGAGCGCCGGCCTGGCTGCCATGAGTCAGGGGCGCAGCGCCGCCATCACCATGTCGGCGTAGCGGCGCCACTGTTCGGGGTCGCGGATCCCGAGTTCCGACAGCACCCGAGAACAGCCGCCGATCAGAACGCGGACGTCCATCGCGGTGACGTCGGGGCGCAGTGCACCCTGGTCGCGGGCCGCGTCGACGATGCCCGCCAGCAGCTGGAGGGTCCGCGCCCTGACCATGGGCCTGTCCTGCTGGGGGAGTACCTGCGCCAGCAGGAGCTGGTTGCCGGCCAGCAACGCGAAGACGTCCCGGATGAAGCCGTGCAGCCCGGCGACCGGATCGGCGTGCTCGGCGGCGGTCATGAGACGAGCGTCGACCCAGCTGAGCTGGTGTTCGGCGACGGCCTCGACCAGGGCGTCCTTGGTCGGGTAGCTGCGGTAGACGGTGGCCTTGCCGACCCCCGCCCGGGCTGCCACCTCGGGAACCGTGGCAGCCAGGCCCTTCTCGGAGAAGACCTCGATCGCCGCGGCGATGATCTGTTCGTGGTTGCGGCGGGCGTCCGCGCGGCGCTCGGACCAGTCGGGCGACGGGCCGGGCGGCGCGTGCGGCACGTGCGTGCGCGCGGAGGACCACGAGACGGACATGGTGGCCAGTCTGCCCGACCGGCCCCGCGGTGCGGCCGCATCTCTCTCCTGCCTGCGGCACGGGTCGGGACGAGAAAGCTCACGCGGGTGGCCGCAGCGGATCTCGGTGGTTGTTTCCCGCCCCGCGGTGATGCTCTGACCAGCGAGTACACATTAACGGTCGGCGAATTCGGGACGCTTTTGACCTCGTGATGCCATGATGGCCGGAATACCTGCTGATCACTGTCAACCTCGCCGCCGGTTTGTCTGCCGGTCAGCAAAGGAGTCGGTCGTGGCACGCTGGGTTCGCACCCGCCGAAAACTCATGTGTACAGCAGTGGTCGGCCTCCTTGCTGCCGGGTTGCCGATGGCGGGCGGGGCCGTGTCCGCACAGGCATCGCCCCCACCCGCGGCAGTTGCGAACACCGCGGAAAACGGGCTCTTCGCAGTTGACCGGAATCTGTGTTGGTCCGATTACGCGACCTTCGGACGGGCGGTAACCGTGGGTAGCCACTGGGGGCGGGTGGAACGGGAGGCGGTGTAGCGGGCGCGGCGTTGCTGGTG
>NZ_JBFLUG010000236.1:0-6691 GCF_041008525.1 Parafrankia sp. FMc2
GGGTTGCCGGGCGCCTTGTGGCGTTCTGATCATGCTGGCGGGGTGCGGTCGCGGCGAAATAGCTTCGCGGCTTTCCTGCTGTTTGGGTGAGGTGTCCGTTTGGGATGTCTGCTTGGTGGTGGTTGACTCGCGTGATGAACGGTTCGGGTTTTGTGGCCTGGTTTTCGGGGTGTGGGAGTTCTGTCTGGTTTTAGGTTTGTGTCGCGGGCGGGGATGTTTCCCGCTGGGTTCAGGTCGCCGGTGGGGGTTCGAGGAGGTGGGCGAGTCGAGCCCAGGTGGGTGTGGCTTCTCCCGTGTGGAGGCGTCGGAAAAGCCTGGAGATGTTGTCGGTGGCGTTCATGAGTTTCCATTCCGCGTTCACGGCGGAGAGACCGGCGCGGAGGAAGCGGGTGAAACCGCGGTTGTGTTTGTGCTGGCCGAAGACGGGTTCGACGGTGGCGGCGCGGCGCGGGTAGGCGGCTTTCCCGGCGGCGGTGCCCAGGTGCCAGTCCATTTTCTGGCGTGGAGTCAGCCCGTCGGGAGGTGGGCCTTCGTTGACGGTGTCTTCGGTGGCCCGGCGGCGGGTTTTGTGTTCTTTTCCGGTGGCGGTGAGGATACGTGGGCCGGTGGGGTCGATAGCGGCGAGGGCTGCGTCGGTGCAGTAGCCGGAGTCGGCCAGGTAGAGATCGATGGTCTTGTCGGAGCCGGCGGCGGTGAGGCGGCACCGGTGTGGTCGATCATGGGGTGTAGCAGGTGGGTGTCGTTTTCGTCGGCGACGACGTCGGCGGTGAGGTTGAGTCGGTCGGCGGCGACGGCGTTCTGGGCGTTGTAGCCCTGGAGGTAGTTGCCGTGGGGGCTTTTCGTGATGCGGCTGTCGGGGTCGGTGACGTTGATTTTCTTGTCGGGATCGCGTCCCGGTGGTTGTGGTTTGGGGCCGCGGGTTTTTTGCCGGTGGTGGCCTCACGCGCGACTCGTTCGGCCAGGCGCTGGTCGTAGCCGGCGCATGCGGTGCGGTAGCCGTCGTCGAGGGTGTCTCGTGCGTGGACGAGTCGTGCCCGGCGGGTGGCCTTGCCGTGCAGTTTCTTTGGCAGGCCGGGGATGTCGGGCAGGGTGCCGGGTTCGCGTGGGGCTGGTGGGGTGCCGTCGAGGGGGTCGTCGGTGAGGTCGGCGCGGCGGGACTCGGCGAGGATTTCCGTGATGATCCTGGCGAGTTCGGTTTCGATGTCGTCGGTGAGCCGGGTGATCTCTTTGACGATGCTGATGCGGGTGCGGTTGGCGCGGAGGGAGGCCGGGCAGCGGAATTTCGACCCGTCGATGGCGGCGAGGGAGACGTCGCCCATGCCGGCGTCCAGGCAGATCCCGAGGATGGGGGTGAACACGGCTGTGAACGCCTTTTCGTGCCGGTCACGGAAACGGGAGATCGTGCTGTGGTCGGGGACCCGGCCGCCGGTGATGACTCGGTAGGCGATGTCGGTGCGGCAGTGTTCCTCGATCCTGCGGGAGGAACGTTCACCGTCGCAGTAGGCGTAGACGAACAGAGTCACCATCATGGCCGGGTGATAGGCGGCTCCACCTCTGCCGTCGGGGCGGTACGCGGTCAGGAACTCGGTGAGGTCCAACTGGTCGACCAGATCGATGAGGAAGTAGACGAAGTGGTCACGGGGTAGCCAGTCCGCCATGTTCGTCGGGAGGAGGAATTCCTGGTCCCGTTCCACCGGGTGGAAGTTGTACGCCACCGTCACCGCCTTCGCGTCGATATTCACCCTGCGGTCCTCATCGTTCCCGGCCACGATGCCGCCGTCCAGCACCCGCAAAGCGTGTCCGGGAGGAATTATGGGATGCGGGGAACCACCGCACGAAAAGTCACTGGAAACGTCGCCGGGTGAAACTCAGGCGCACGGTTCCCGATCGGACGCCGTGACGGTCAGACAGCATCCGCGCAGGGATCTTCGAGGCGAAACAGTCTAATCCCTCGACCTACCCATTTCGGACGTAAGCCACTTGACGCGCGAACAGTTCATGCAACATCCTCGGTAGGTCGATCAGCCCTGCGCCGGCGTTGACCTTCCGTGCACTGATCAACCCGATCGCGCCCCGCCCAGGAGGCCCTGGAGTCAGGCCGGATCTTGGTCGTCATTCGACGTCAAACCGTCGTCGTCCTCGTTGAGCCCGGCAGCATCCCGCGCCCGCTCGTCGAAGCCGTGGCCCTGCTCATGAGATCCGACTGCAGTTGGTCGTGAGCGCTGACTGCACCACATCGGGACCAGCGGCCTGTGCTCGCAACCTCTGGATGCACCCCTAGTTGCCGTTCTTGACCGCTACCAGCAGGCACTTCGCCCCGGCGCTGGAGGCACTGCAGTTCGTTCTCGCGAACATCGATCGGAAATCTTGATCGTTAGATGCAGTCGAACGGCGCGGACATCTGCACTCCGTTCTCGCGACCAGGGCTGCCCCGGCAGGAGCCCCGGAATAGGATGCGGACCGCTCATTCATTCTCTGCTCGGGTCCACGACCGTGGTTGCCTCATATTCCTGGGTAGCCGTGTCAGTCCGTCCCCGAGAGCAGAATTCACCTGCGCTTGTGACAGCCCCAATGTTCTGGAAAGGTCAACTCCGCGGATCCTGGTCTCGGTCAGGTTCGCCTCGTGCAGGTGGGTATGGATGCAGGTCGCCCCCATCAGTTGGGCGTCGGTGAGATTGGCCCCGGGAAGCTGGGCATCGTCGAGGTCGGCATTACTCAGGTCGGTCTCCGTGAGATTCGCCCTTTCCAGCATGGTAAAGGCGAGGTTGGCCTCCGCCAGCTCGGCGCCGGTGAGTGTGGCGTCGTTCAGGAAGGCGGCGGCGAGGTTAATCCGGCTTAGCTGAGCGTGTGCGAGGTCGGCTCCCTCCAGATGGGCGTCGGCGAGGCTGGCGTCTGCAAGGTCGAGGTGGGCGAGGCTGGCGTGCCCGGTGAGGTCTGCGCCCGTCAGGTCGGCGCGGGGGACTCCGTCACGTGTGGGAAGGCGACCCAGGACCTGGACTGCGGCACGGATATCCGATGCGGGGCGCAGCGGCGGTGTGGCCTGACGTAACGCCGGGTCTGTACTGCGGTCCCGCACGAACGCCGACAGCACCTCCACCACCGTGCGCTGATCTGCCGGCGAGTCCACCGCGATCCGCTCCAACGCGTAGATCCCTGCCAGCCGGATCCCCCGCTCGGCATCGTTGAGGAGTTTCACGGCTTCCACGTACAGCTCACGGACATGGGTGTTCTCGTTCGCCCGGCGCACCTCGGCATTGGCCTGGCGGGTCTCGTTCAGCGCGATCAGACCGCCAGCCACCGCGGTGAGCGCCGCCGCAGCGGTGAGCAGCCCGGACTGCAGGGCCGCCCGGGCGTCGGCATCGGCGGGGCTTGGATACATCCGGGCGGGCAGGTGCCAGATCGCCACCACCGCGCACACAGCGCCGATGGTGGCGATTCCCGCTACGAACCGCAGCCCGCGCCGGCCGGCCCGCCGACGCGCTCCCCCGTTGTCGACCATGGCTCGGTTGTACCGGACGTCCGCAGCGCGGGTCGCTCTCAGGAGTCGTGGGCGCGTCGGCTGTACCGGAACCGGTCGAGGAGGCCGAGGGCATCCGTCCCGTTCTCGCGGATGTTTTCCAGAACGCGGCGAGGTAGACGTGTACCGCGCGGGTGCTTCTGCTGCAGGAACGCCTCCAGCTTGGGCTCGCGGTTGAAGACGTCGCCATCGCCATACCCGAGCGCGGGAGCGGATCCGTCGTCGAGGAGGTGGCCGATGAGGGTGGCCAGGGTGCCCGGCCCGGAGCCGGTGTAGCCCCAGGAGACTCCCGGAGCCTCCAGGACGGGGATGGGGTAAAGGGTCCCGTCCTGGACGCGCACCCAGACGGGTCTGTCCAGAATGACCTCACGCAGGAAGCTCCCCTCGGGAAGCCGGCGCGGGGTGTAGGAGCTGAAGGTGACGTGGTCGGCGGGACCGAATAGGTAACGGCCTCGTTCGGTGACGACAGGGCTGGCGGTGACAGGGTCGACGAAGGTCCCCGTGATCTCGTCGCGGTCGGAGTTCCACTTCCAGTGGCCCGCGGTGGGTTCGGCGGCCTGGAGGCGGCGAATCCATTCCCGGCCAGCCGCAGTGGTGTCCTGGGCGGTCACGGAGAACGCGCCCCCGAAGGGCATGTGCTTCCCGCTCCACATGCTGATGGCGGTCAGGCACGCGACGGCGAGGTCGTCGGTGCGCTGCCACAGCTGGGCGACGCCCGTGCGGATCTCCTCCTCGGTGCCGATCTCGTTTTGGCCGGGATCGTCATGGTTGGGAAGGGCGGGGATGGTCATGGAGGCACGCTCGGCCTGCTGTCGCTCACGGAAGGAAAGCGGGTCACCAGGATCCGCGCGATCGTTCATGTGTGCGATGTCCGACTCGGCGGACTCAACGGCTTGCAAGCGGATCTCGTGGCCGATGGAGAAGCAGGCGACGCGGATCGGGGCGCCTTTTGCCTCGGTCAGTGCCATGTCGTACAGCGGCTCCCAGCTCGGCCAGGTCACGACATCCACGGCCGCGGGCGGATGGGCGGGGCGCCAGGCGGTGAGGTGTTGTTCGCGTCGCAGCTCGGAGGGCCACCAGGGCAGAGGGGCACCGATGTGGGCGGCGACCTCGGACCAGCGGGGCTCGTAGGTGAGCGTGGGGCGTTCCCGGTCGACTGCTTCGAGGTCGGGTAGGCCGTAGAGGTTCCAGGCATGATCGATCACGATCACGGTGGCGGCGTCGGAAATGTGGTCGAGGGCCGTTTCGGGACCGAAGCCTCGTTCGTGAGGGTAGATGACGGCGAGGCGCCCATGGCTGGTGCGCCAGTGGCCGGCGAAGTGCTCGTGGTGAAATCCACCCGGCTCGCTCCTGGTGTAGGTGCCGCCGTAGTACTGGGGAGCGATGGTGCCAGCCGGACGCAGGAGATGTGGGGTGTGTTCGGCGAGGTCGGGGTGGTGGGCGGAAAGCCAGCGGGCGAATCCGTGGCCCGACCACCGGGTGACGCCGCCGGTGTACTGCGGGTCCATTGGTTCGATCATGTCGGAACCGGCGGCGATGCGTCGCCAGGCGGCGCGGCTGATACGGAAGGCTTCTTGGAGCTGGGCGGCGCTCATGGACTGCAGCACGCGATGCCTCCTCATTCGGGGCACGGAATGGGCTTGCATCCATGTTGGCCGGCGGCGGCGCCTGCCGAGTCACTGTTTCGTTTATTCCGTTTTCTCACATAGGTCTATTTTCTGGGGTTAGGACGTAGGGTGGCCAGCCGTGGTGAAGGTAGGCGGTGCGACCCGACCGGCGAGCCTGAATCGCGGCGTGGCCGCGGCGCGCCATATGCGGTACTAGGGCCTGTTTGGGAAGTACGTCCCGAGGCTGACCGTGGAGCTGATGGTGACTTTCGGGTTGCATGATCAGTTGTGTGGCGCGGGGTGACCTCACGAACGAGCAGTGGGCTGTGCTGGAGCCGTTGCTGCCCTCGGAGGCGGACAAGAAGAAGCCGGGCAGGCCGGCGACGTGGTCGTGGCGGCAGCTGATCGACGGGATCCGGTGGCGGACGCGGACCGGGGCGCCGTGGCGAGACGTCCCGGCCCGGTACGGGCACTGGCGCACGGTGTACGGGCTGTTCCGGGACTGGCAGCGTGACGGGACCTGGAAACGGGTCCTGACCGCGTTGCAGGCGCAGGCGGACGCCGCCGGTCTGATCACCTGGGAGGTGTCGGTGGACTCGACGGTGGCGCGGGCGCATCAGCATGCGGCCGGGGCGTCGAAAAGGGGGCCGCGCAGCGGCAGTCCCCGGGTGGTGTTGACACCGAACCGGCGGATCATGGGATCGGGAGGTCCCGGGGTGGGTTGACGACCAAGCTGCATCTGGCCTGTGAGCAGGGGCAGAAACCGTTGGCGTTGCTGGTCACCGCCGGGCAGCGCGGGGACAGCCCGCAGTTCACCGCGGTGCTGGGTCTGATCCGGGTCCCTCGGCCGGGACGGGGCCGGCCCAGGACGTGTCCGGATCGGGTGCTGGCGGACAAGGCGTACAGCTCGAAGGGCAACCGGGCCTACCTGCGCCAGCGCGGGATCCGCGCCACCATCCCGGAGAAGAAGGACCAGGCCGCGAACCGCAAGAAGCTCGGCAGCGCCGGTGGGCGGCCGCCCCGGTTCGACCCGGAGGCGTACAAGCAGCGTCACGCCGTGGAGTGCGGCATCAACCGGCTCAAACGCCACCGGGCGGTCGCGACCCGCTACGACAAGCTCGCGGTTCGCTACGAAGCAACGGTCACCATCGCCGCGATCAACGAATGGCTACCCCGATGAACTTCCCAAACAGGCCCTAGGAGGGCATCGGCCTCCTGCCACGTGCACAGGCGCCAGGCGCGAAGCTCGCTGTCCTGCAGTCGCAGGCCCGCGGCCTGCGTCGGAGTGATCGTACCGCCGTCGAAGACGAAGTTGACCAGAGCAGGGCGGCCGTCCGGCTGCGGCGGCACCCAGTCAACGACCAGGAGCTGGCCGAGGCTGACGTCGAGGCCGAGCTCTTCCGCGATCTCGAGCAATGGTTGAGACCTGTGGATCGGCTGGGGAGGGCGTACCTTCCCGGTGATCGAGGTTGAGGTCTCAGTCAGGCCGACGTTGGCGCGTCGGTCGGGAAGGCACGCCCGTGCTCACGGTAGTACCTGAGGACAACGGATCCGAGGACGGCCAGGC
>NZ_JBFLUG010000237.1:0-6388 GCF_041008525.1 Parafrankia sp. FMc2
CACCGACGATCAGCACGCCGGCACGGGTCGAGTCCCGGAACGAGCCCTGGGCCTGGATCGCCGGTGCTTCGTATGTCGCCCTCATCGCCTACTCCTCACGTCCGAAACAGCTCACGTGATCTCCGACTGGCCGGGCACCTGTAACCATCCGACCTCCAGGGCCGACGGTGGGTGGCACCCGTCCGACCTCTATCGTGCCCACCTCCGGTTCAGTGACGGTTCAGTCTCACGACGTCACCATCCTGGGTTGAGTGTCACCACAAGCGGTGATTTCGCCGGCCGACAGTCCCCGGCCCCTCCGGGCCGGGCGCGGGTTGGGACCGGCCCTCCAGGGAAGGCCGTCGCGAACGCCGAAAACGCTGCCGGGGACACCAGGCCACCCGCCCGATCGCGACCGCTCGCCGATGAGGAGCGCTGCCATGAGGAACTCGCCGACCGTCGCCCGCCTCATCCGCCAGGCCGAGCGCTGGCGCCAGACCGGGACCGGGCCGGCGGCAGCGACCACGGCACGGACCACGGACGCGAACGCCGCCCCCGCCGAGACCACGACCGCGACCGCAAGCCCGCGGGAGGCCGCGAGCTCACGGGAGGTCACGCGGGAGGTCACGAACTCACCGGAGGTCATGTCCGCCCTCGCCGGGCGCGGGTCCGGCCGGCCGCGGGTGGTCGTGGTCGGCAGCGGCTACGCGGGTCTCGGTGTGCTCCGCTACCTGGAGGCTCGGCTTCCCGCGGGCGCGGCGGAACTTGCCGTCGTCTCCCCCGTCGACCATCTGCTCTACACGTCGCTGCTGCCGCAGGTCGCCGCCGGGGACATCGAGCCGCGGCACCTGGCGGTCTCCGTCCGCGCGACCCTGCGGCGGACGGTGTCCCACCTGGGCCATGCCACCGAGATCGACACCCGCGGCCGGACGGTCACCGTGCTCAGCCGGGCGGGCACACCGTTCACGCTGGGCTGGGACCGGCTCGTCCTCGCCCCCGGTGCCCACACCCGGACCTTCGACATCCCCGGTCTGGCCGAGCACGGGCTCGGGATGAAGAACCTGGCCGAGGCCGTCTACCTGCGCGATCACGTCCTGCGCCAACTCGCCTACGCCGATGCCAGCGCCGAGGAGGCCGAGCGCCGGGCGCGCTGCACCTTCGTCGTCGTCGGCGCCGGCTACACCGGGACGGAGCTGGCCGCGCAGATGCGCCGGTTCACCGTCAAGGCGCTGGAGCAGTTCCCGCGGCTGCGGGTCGACGAGGTGCGCTGGCTGCTGGTCGACCTCGCCGAGCGGGTCCTGCCCGAGCTGGACGAACATCTGGGCGCCGGCGCGTCGAAGGTGCTGCGGGAGCGGGGGGTGGAGGTCCAGCTGTCCACCTCGGTCCGCGAGGTCCGTCCGGACACGGTCACGCTCACCACCGGCGAGGTCGTTCCGGCCCACACGCTCGTCTGGTGCGCGGGGGTGACGCCGAACCCGCTGGTCCGCGCGCTCGGGACGGAGACGGTGCGGGGCCGCATCGTCGTCGACGACCAGTTCCGGGTACCCGGCCTGCCCGGGGTGTTCGCGCTCGGGGACGCCGCCGCGGTGCCGGACACGACCCGCGGCGGCGTCCCCGCCGGGCAGACCGCGCAGAACGCTGTCCGGCAGGGCACCGCCGCGGGTCGGAACATCGCCGCCTCGCTCGGCTTCGGCCAGATGCGGCCGTACCAGCACCGCGACCTGGGCTTCGTCGTCGACCTCGGCGGGGCGGACGCGGTGGCCAACCCGCTGGGCCTGAACCTCGCCGGCCTGCCCGCCGCGGCCGTCACCCGGGGCTACCACCTGGTGGCACTGAAGTCGGCGACCAACCGGGCCTACGTCGCCGCCGACTGGCTGCTCGGCGCCCTGCTGAAGCCGCGGACCGTCCAGCTGGGGTTCCTGCCGCCACCGCAGGCCACGATCGCCGAGGTGGAGCAGACCGAGCTCTACCCGACCTGAGAGTCGGAGCGGGCGACGACGCCGATGTCCGGGTTGTCGGTGAACACGCCGTCGATGCCGGCACGCAGGTAGGCGACCTGCTCGTCGATGGCGCGGCCGTAGTCGCTGGTGACGGTCCCCCGGCGCAGGTCCGGCGGCAGGAACTGGTTCTCCGCCCGGAACGTGTACGGGTGGACCAGCAGCCCGGCGGCGTGCGCGTTACGGACCAGAGCCGTCGGGGCGGCGAGCTTCCCGTCCGCGCCGACCGGGATGACCTGGGCCTTCTCCGGGCCGATCCCGTTCGCGTAGGCCGCGATGCCCTTCAGCCCGGCGGGGGTGATCAGGTCGGCGTAGGTGCGCGGGTCGCCGGCGGCGGCCAGGTCGTAGGGCGCCCCGGCCGAGCTCAGCAGCTGCACCGCGTTCGTCCGCAGGCCGCGGCGGCGCAGGTCGCCGAGGTTCTTCGTCTCGAACGACTGGACGAACACCGGCGCGGTGCGGGTGTTCAGGCCGTTGCGGTGCAGGATGTCCAGCAGCCGCTGCTCGAGGGCCAGCCCGGCCTGCTGGAAGTAGGTCGGGTGCTTGGTCTCCGGGTAGACGCCGATCTCACGGCCGAGTTCCGCCGACAGCCGCCGGCGCAGCTCGACGACCTCCACGAAGGTCGGGATCTCGTACCGGCCGTCATACAGCGTGTTCTCCTGCCGGACCGCGGGCAGCCGCTCCTTCGCCCGCAGCTTCTTCAGCTCGGCGAGGGTGAAGTCCTCGGTGAACCAGCCGGTGACGGCGACGCCGTCCAGCTGCTTCGTCACCCGGCGGGCGGCGAACTCGGCGCGGTCGGCGACGTCCGTCGTGCCGCCGATCTCGGGCTCGTGCCGGCAGACGAGGTGACCGTCCTTCGTCACCACCAGGTCCGGCTCGACGAAGTCGGCGCCCATCCGCGCGGCAAGCTCGTAGGAGGCCAGGGTGTGCTCCGGGCGGTAGCCCGACGCACCGCGGTGGCCGATCACCAGAGTCCGGTTCCCGCGGCCCGGGCCGCCGGGGCGCCCGCCCGCCGGCGCGCCGGACGGCGTGCTGGACCCGGCCGGAGCGGCCGAGGCAGCCGAGGCGGTGGCCACGACCAGCGGCGCGGCGGCGAGACCGGCGATCAGTCCGCGCCGGCCCACCCCCCGCCGGGACTGCGCCGACGGGTCGGCCGAGGGGTCACCGGCCAGTTCGCTGCCGCGAACATCCTGCCCGCGAGGCTCCACAGATCCTCCAGCGCGGCGACGGCGTCCGTCGCCGGCGGCGCGCGCCACCAAGCGAAGCAATCACGGAGAACGCGGGAACGGATCAGACATGACAGCCCGGGGTCGAGCGGACGGCAACTGCGCCAACCACAACAACGGAGCCCCGACACACGTGGCCGAAATCCGCCAGACGGGTGTTCTGCATGACATTCAGGTGAACACCCTCCGTACTGTCGCGGCGGCGACACCGGCAGGCCGTTCCGTGCCCTGATGATCGCGTGGTGCGCCTGACCCGCGTCCTCGGACCCGCGCTGGCACTCCTGCTGGTCGCGGGAGTCGCCGCGCTCGCGGTCGTGCCTCGCCTCGGTGCGGGCGGCGACGACGAGCTGGTCACCGTCCGCGCCCTGGTCGGGTCGGAGAAACGGTCGTTCCTGACCGATCCCGACGTCACCAGGGCGCTGGCGGACGCCGGCTACCGGCTGACCGTCGACATCGCCGGCAGTCGCGACATCGCCACCCGGCCGGACCTGAGCGGCTACGACCTCGTCTTCCCCGCGAACACCCCGCAGGCCGACCGCATCCGCCGCGATCACAACCTGACCCGCTCGCACCTGCCGTTCTACTCGCCGATGGCCATCGCCACGTTCGGCCCGATCGCCGAGCTGCTGACCAGGGCCGGCGTGGTCCGCGCCGAGGGCGATGTGCGCTTCTTCGACATGCGCGCCTACCTGGACCTGGTCGCGGAGGGCCGGCGCTGGTCCCAGCTGCCGGGCGCCGACACCGCGTACGCCACCGACCGCTCGGTGCTCATCGGGTCGACAGACGTCCGCACCTCGAACTCGGCGGCGTTGTACCTGGCGCTCGTCTCCTACGTGGCGAACGACGACCAGGTGGTCACCGATCCGGCCAAGGCCGACGAGATGGCCGCCCTCGCCGCCGACCTGTTCCTGCGCCAGGGCTATCTCAACAGCACCACCGCGGAACCGTTCGACGAGTACCTCTCCATCGGCATGAGCAAGGCGCCGCTCGTCATGATCTACGAGGCGCAGTTCCTCGAACGGGTCCGCGCGAACGACGGCTCGATCACCAACGAGATGCTGCTTCTCTACCCGACACCGACGATCTACGCCCGGCACACCGTGGTGCCGCTGACCGACGCCGGGGATGCCATCGGCCAGCTGCTGACCACCGACCCGGGGCTGGTGCGGCTCGCCGTCCGGCACGGGTTCCGGCCCAGCGACCCGGCCGCCGCGGGCCAGGAGCGCGGGCAGAGCGCCGCGAACACCGGTTCCGGGCCGCCCGAGCTGATCGACGTCGTCGAGCCGCCCAGCCAGGAGATCTCCGAGCGGATGATCGGCCGTATCGAGGAACGCTACCGGGGAGGCACCGGATGATCCACCGCCTGAACCCGGGCCGGCTGCGGCGGAGCGCGGCCGCGTGCCTGGCGGTCCTCGCCGTCCTCGCCGGTGCCGGAGCCTGCACCGGCGGGAGCGAATCCCCCACCCGGCCGGACGGGACCGGCGGGCCCGGCCGCGTCGGCGGCACGCTGCGCATCCTGGCGGGTTCGGAACTGCGGGACCTTGGCGGGATCCTCGAGGACTTCCAGCGTGAGAGCGGCGTCGAGGTCACCCTGGAGTACACCGGGACCCTGGACGCCGTCGACCACATCGCGGGCGGGCGGGCCGACGCCGACGCCGCGTGGCTCGCCTCCGACCGTTACCTGCACCTCGCGCTCGATGACCCGAAGACGGTCGTCGCCCGGGCGACCACGATGATGTCGCCGGTGGTCGTCGGTGTGCGCCCCGAGCTGGCGCGGCGGTTCGGCTGGGTCGGCAACTCCTCCGTGACCTGGGCGGACGTCGCGGAGAAGGTCGCGGTGGGCGAGCTGACCTACGCGATGACCAACCCCGCCGCCTCCAACTCGGGCTTCTCCGCGCTGACCGGCATCGCCGCCGCGCTCGCCGGCACCGCCGACGCCCTCACCGTCGACGACATCCGGCCCGACGCGCTGACGTCCTTCTTCTCCGGGCAGGTCCTCACCGCCGGCAGCTCCGCCTGGCTGACGGATGCCTTCGTCCGGTCGACGACCCCCGTCGGCGCGGTGATCAACTACGAGTCGGAGATCCTCGCGCTCAACGCCGACAGGCTTCGCTCGACGCCACTGACGATCATCTACCCGCGGGACGGGATCATCACCGCCGACTACCCGCTGCAGCTCCTGCGGGCCGACCGCCGGGCGGCCTACGACGCGCTCGTCAGCTGGCTGCGCACACCGGACGTCCAGCGCCGTCTCGCGACCGAGACCCACCGGCGCCCCGCCACTCCCGGCGTGCGGATCGACCCCGCGCCATGGCCGACCGGGCCGCTGCCCGCCGAACTGCCCTTCCCCGCCACCCGCGCCGTGGCGGACCAGCTCCTGACCGCCTACCTGGGTCGTTTCCGCCGCCCCGCGCACGCGATCTTCGTCCTGGACGTCTCCCCGTCCATGGAGGGGGAACGGCTCGCCCTGCTGCGCTCCACGCTCGCCGGCCTGGCCGGTGCCGACGACTCGCTGGCCGGGCGGTTCACCCGGTTCCGCGAGCGGGAGCGCGTCACCCTGATCACCTTCAGCGGGGTGGTGCACCGCACCCAGGAGTTCACTGTCACCGACCCGTCACCCGGCTCCCGCGACCTGGCCGCGATCACCGCCGCCGCCGACGGCCTCACCCTCGGTTCCGGCACCGCGATCTACACCGCGCTGAACGCGGCCTACCGCTACGCGTCCGACGCCGTGGCGGACGACCCGAGCCACCTGACCTCGATCGTGCTGATGACCGACGGGGAGAACAACCAGGGCGAGACGGCGGATGCCTTCCGCGCCGTCTACCGGGCACTCCCCGACACCGCGCGGGCGGTGCGAACCTTCTCCGTGGTCTTCGGGGACGCCCAGATCGACGAGATGCGCGCCATCGCGGACGAGACGGGAGGCGCGATGTTCGACGCGCGGTCGTCCTCCCTCTCGGAGGCGTTCCGTGAAATACGTGGCTATCAGTAAGCGCATTGTCTCCTGGCTGGGTTCGGCCCGGAACACGGCCGGCTGCGCCGCGGGACTGTGCGGGATCGCCCTCGGGGCCACCGGCGTGGTGCCCACCCCGTACTGGCCCCTCGCGACCGCCGCGCTCTACGCCGCCGGCGCCCTCGCCGTGCCGGCCCGCCGCCCCGCGCGCCCGGTCCCCGGCCCGCCAGGCC
>NZ_JBFLUG010000238.1:0-6381 GCF_041008525.1 Parafrankia sp. FMc2
CCGCCGCGCCCACAAGACCGCCACCGCCGCACTCGACCTTCACGGCTTCCCCTGACAACCCGGACGAACCACCAGACCCGAAGATCACGGACAGATCAACTCAGAACGCGAGCGTGCCGGAGCCTTGTTACCCGGGGAGGCCTGAACACGGAAACTGAGGAACGCGCTCACGGCAGCAGGAACAAGTGCCCCAGGCCTCCGCCGTCATACTCAACCACGGGCTCGTCCGCACCAGAGACAGCCGACGTCGACCAGGCAACGCCCCACCATCATCCCAGCCGCATCCCGGCACCCAGCAAACAGCCCACCGCAGCCCCATCAAATTCTCATTCGATCAGGTGGCGGCTACGCCGCCAGGAATGCTCAACCAGGTGGCTGCCTCGTCGGCATACTCGGGCGCCTGGTGCGCGATGTCGAGGAGACGACCTCCGGTGACGCCGGCCAGTTCCGCCTGGTCGAAGTAAGAGATCCAGTGCGGTTCAACGGCCGGGTCGACGTCGCGGATGGCGTCCTGCGCCCGGCCTGTCACGCGCCGGAAGGCGGAGAGCCGACCTTGCTGGGCGTAGGCCCATGCCTCGCGCGTGAACAGCATCGCACGCACCGCCGGAGTCGCCCGAGCGCCGGCGACGTCCTGCGCGAGTCGGACGAGCTCAAGTCCTTCGGTCGTCCGGCCGAGATAGAACTGCTGCCGCGCCATGCCGCCGAGGATGTTCGCGCAGAACACGGGATCGTCAGCCGCCTTGGCTGATCGAAGAGCGAGCAGGTAGTAGCGCTGCGCGATCCCTCCCCGCCCCGAGTCCCAGGACATCGTCGCGGCGGTCTCAGCAAGATCAGCCATTACACCGTGCAGCCGCCGGGTCAGATTCTGTGGATGCGAGAAGTCGCGAAGCTCATCCGCGATCTCAGCGAGCTGACCCACCACCGCCTTCCGTCGAAGGCCACCGCCGAACTGGTTGTCCCAGGCCCGGAAGGTTCGCGCGGCCAGCTCAATCTGCTCGATCTCCTCATCACCGACACCAGCGGCGCGACGCTGCCCGGCGGGCGGCTCGATGGTATTCAGCCAGCGCTCCGCCCCAACGCCGCGGACTTAATGTTTTTGATGTTGCTTGGCGTCCGGGGCCAGGTCGGGTGCGGCACGGTCTGAGCCGCAGACGGCGCTTGGTCGTCGGCGTTGTGGAAGCCGAAGGCGGCCCGTGCAACGAGTTTGACCGAGGCCCGGTTCGTATTGCCGCTCAGCCGTTTACAGCTTGCCCTTCCTCATATCCGCGCTGCTCTTGAGTACCGCAGAGTCGATACTCAAGTTCTCCGACTGGACCCTCTCCCAGAGACTTCCCTTACCGAGGTCTCGCCCCACCTGGTCTTCTCGGCGGAACCACTCCTCAGCACTTCGGATCCTGTTGTGGTGAATTTCATCGAGCAGAGCGTAATCCCTGGTGACGATTCCGTGCTTCCACACATTCCAGAAGCCCGTGAAATTGTCCCTGAAGCTCATGGTGGCCTTGTCGTTGGGATCGGCGTTGTATCCGGCAGGGAGATCGGCAACCTCCTTCAGTGGACCGCTCCAATATGTGTCCAGATCAGTGTCGACGTACCGTGCCGGATGCCCGGTGACCTTCTCGAATGCCGCAGCCATATCGGCATAGGCCACGTGCTCGATAGCTACTTCGAGGCCCATTCCATTCGCCCGCTCTGGATGGTCGAAGAGCCAGCGAACGTAGAATCCGCAATCTTCGAGATCCACGTGGGGAACGGCTCCCTTGCCGAGAGGGACTCGCCACGTGACGACACCGTCCTCGACGGATGGTGTCATGGGCGTGAGCGGTGAGATCACCATGTCCATATAGGGACCTGACGTGAAGACGGCCACTCCCATCCTGTCCCTGTTCTTTTGGTTTTGGAACAGTACCCATTCGGCCATGCGACCTTTGCCGTCATAGTGGCCGGTGCGGAACCTGGAGTCGTAGCCGGACTTCTTGAGGACGTAGTCGAGATTCCCATAGACGAAGAATTTGATTCCTTCTTCAATCGCGATCTCATAACTGCGGATGGCCCAGTAGGTCTCGGTCTTCTCGCCGGTGTTGAACCCGTCGATGTTCATGAATACCCCGTCGCAGCTGCGAAATCCTTCCCGCAGCACGTCTTCGTTGGCAAATGACCCTTCGAGGAAGGAGACGTTGCCGAGCGCGAGAATAGCCTGGGCCCGGGGGGAGGTGGAATCGCGGGTGAGGACTCGGACGGAGTACTTCTTGTCGGCGACAAGAGCGCGGACGATGGGCATCCCTTGAGCCCCTGTGCCGCCGATGACAAAGATGGTAGAGGTGGTGTGAGAAGCCATGGTTTTTTACCTCAGAGGTTGTGCACGCAGCCATCGGTATCAGCAGGCGATGCGTGCGGCATATCGAAACTGATCGCTGCGTCAGCTTGACGGTCAACGGCACCGGCTGGCGCTGCGCCGACGCCCGTGGACGGTCGCGTAGACCTTGGCGGCTCCACGTTCACAGGAAACCCCACCAACAACTTCCCCTGTCGCGACGGCGACAAACGTCTTTGGTGCTGGCCATGGACACTCCCAGGAAAACCGATCGGTTTCCAGCAGCAAGCGCCCGGACGGGTAGGGTCAAGGCCAGGTGTGGCACGTGGTGGGTGTGGGGCGGTACGGTGTGGGGCTGGTCGCGTGCGTGTGCGGATGCTGACCGTCCGGTGACCACCGGGTGGCCGTCTGGTTGATCTACCAGGGCAGGGTGGCCGCGTCCACAAGTGGTGGCGGCCCTCCCTGAAACCTTTGGCCGGGCAAGGGGAGGGCCGCGCGAGGTGCGCGGAGGCACCGCTGCCCACGGTAGACGTCACAGCGGACTGGAGCGAGGCCAGGGTGCCGGCGGGGACTCTTGTCGTGCCCCGGTCGGCGGTGGTCCGCCCGGGTGGGCGGGGCTCGGACGGCCGGGACGGGGCGCTCGTCGTCACCAGCGCGGCGCCGCTGGCCGACGGCGACGAGGTACTGATCTGCATACCGGCGGGGGTCGGGCGGATCCGGCGCTGCCGGGACGGCCGGATCCTGATCCGCGGCCATATCGCCGACGTGGCCCGGCTCGGGCTGCTCGAGGACTGGCTGCCGGCCGGGCTGATCGACCAGCTCGTCGAGAAGTTCCAGGTCGCGGGCCAGCGGCTGCGCACGCTGTCGGCGGCGATGACGGTCCGCTGCGTGCTGACGATGGTGCTGCTGCCGGGCGCGGACCTGCGCGAGGTGGTCGCCACCGTCGCCGGCCCGCTCGCCGACACGCCCTGGGAGAAGCCCTGGCAGATCCCCGGCGGGGAGGTCCTTGGCCGGTACCGGACCCGGCTCGGCACCGAGCTGTTCGCCGACCTGTTCGCCCAGGTCGCGGCCCAGGTCACCGCCGAGCCCGAACACACCACCCCACCCGAGCCCGCACCGCGGAAGGAGAGCCGGGCTGGCGCAGCCGCCCTCGTCGAGCGGGTGGCCAGCGGCTGGCTGGCTGACCTGCTGGTCTGTGGCGTCGACGGGACCCAGACCCGCTGCCCGGACACCAAGGCCAACCGCAAGGCGTTCGGCCCGTCGGGCACCACCGAGGACACGCCCTACCCGCTGGTCCGCGCCGTGCTCGTGACCGCCTACGTGTCCCGGGCGACGCTCGGGGCCGCGATCGACGGCTCCCACGTCGGCGAGCAGACACTCCTCGCCCGGATCCTCACCGGGCAGCGCTGGGTGTTCACCGCCGGACGGATCTACCTGTGCGACCGCAACTTCCTCGGCGAACACCTGGTCCGCGACCTCCTGAAGACCGGCGCCCACGTGCTGATGCGCGTCAAGGCCGGCCTCGCCCTGCGGGGCGAGGGCTGGCTCCCCGACGGCTCCTACCGCTCCACCCTCGGCGGTCCCGGGATCCCGGTCCGCGTCGTCGACTACGACCTCATCCCCCAGCCCTGCGCCGACTCGTCCGGGGACCTGTTCTGCCTGGTCACCGACCTGCTCGACCACGTCACCTACCCGGCCGAGGCGCTCGCGGCGACCTACCCGCTACGCTGGTCCGCCTCCGAGACGGCGATCGGCGAGAACAAGACCACGATCACCGACGCCGGGCCGTCGCGCGGCCCGATCCTGCGCTCGACCCGCCCCGCCGACGTCCGCCAGGAGATGTGGGCCTGGCTGACCTCCACCAACCTCGTCCGTGCCACCGCCCGGCACGCCGTCGCCACCACCGCCGGCACGCCGGTCGCGGCCCGGCGACTGTCGTTCACCGCCGCGCTGCGCGAGGCCGTCCGCTCGATCGGCCGCGGCCTGATCACCGCGACCACCTCGACCGCCGCCCACACGGTAGCGACCGAACACACCGCCGCCGCGGGGATCAACCACCTCCACAACATGAGCCGAGCGGGCAGACCGACCCGCCGACCAGCCGCACCGCAGCCACCCGACCTTCGAAACAAGCCTTCAGCCTGGCGTTTAACCTCGTTTCGAGGCGCCGTCCGGCCACGACTTCACACCGGCCGAGAAACGGCCTCCGGCCTGCGCAAACGCAGCCGGAGGTCCGATCTTGTGTCACGGTCCGCAGTGGACTTCTTCGCGTACCCGTTCAGATCGGTCGACGGCGCACCCGATAGCGCAGGTGAAGCACCCGGTTGCCCTGAATCATCACGTCAGGATCCTCCAACAGGTGCTGCGCGTGGACCGACCCGAAGTAGCGCTTGCCGGACCCGAACACGACGGGTACGACGTCCATGCGCACCTCGTCGACCAAACCTGCGGCAAACACCTGGCCACCGACGTCGCCAGCGGCGACCTCGACCGTGCGGTCACCCGCAAGCTCCTGCGCCTTGGCCATGGCTGCCTCGACGCCGTCGACGAAGTGAAACGGTGCCTCGGGGTCCCAGCCCTCGGGCTCCGGCCGGTGCGTCACGACGACCACGTGGTCGATCCCGCCCGGAGGCTTTCCATCCCAGCCGTCCGTCATGTCGAAGACGTGGCGGCCGACGAGTGTCGCCCCGATCTGGTCCCAGTACGGCCGGGTGTAGTCGTAGGACGTCTGCGACACCTTCACCTCGCCGCTCTCATCCAACGGGACGTCACCGCCGGACAACCAGTCGAACAGCGGTCCGGGCTGGTCATTCTCGTCCGCGACGAAACCGTCCACCGACACCGAGCTGTACATGACCACCGTGCCCACGCGGCTCTCCTCTGCTTTGGGGCCCCCAAATTAGCGTGTCGTGAGCTGTCGCTCCGGTAAGAAATCAATCGGCCGGCAGCGGCCAGCCGTCCAGCGCGTGGCCAGGGCTCCGGCAAGTTTGCTGACGCGTAGGCGGTGGGCCAGGCCTGGGGTTTCTGGTGGGGCTGTGTAGCGGGAGCCGGGCACGCGGCCGGGGGTCTCATGGGTGCGGGCACGCCACCTGAAGATCATGGAGGTTCCTACACCATCATGATCGACCCGAGGTGTCGTGCCCGCCGTACCAGTATCATCGCCTGTTCTTGTTCTCGATCAGCTGGCTGCTGCCGTCACCGACGGTCATCACCATCCGTCGTCGGTGTCGGGTCTCCTGGCGGCTTTCGGTCGAGTCCCGGACCCGCGGAAACCCCGAGGGAGACGGCACAGCCTGGCCGTGGTGCTGACCCTGGCGACGTGCGCGGTACTCGCCGGCGCGCGGTCGTTCACCGCGATCGGCGAGTGGGCCGCCGATGCCGTGTGGGGTGTCAGAACTCGGCCATCGGCCTTGACCTGGTCTTTTAGGCGGCTCGTTCGTATTCGTTGATCAGGCCGCCGAGGACGGACCGGCGCTTGATCCGTTCCTGGCTCAGGTCCGCGACAGGGTGATCGGGCCGCGGCGGCTGAAGGCCACAACCGCGGTGGGGTCGTCGTCCGTTGTAGTGAGCCGGGTACTCGGCCAGAACGGTGCGCAGGTGCCGTTCACCGAAGATCAGTATCCGGTCGGTGACCTCGGTCCGGACCGTGCGGACGAACCGTTCCGCGTAGGCGTTCGCCCGCGGGGCCCGGGGTGGGATCTTGATCGCGGTGATGCCGGCGTCGGCGAGGATCGCGTCGAACGACGCGGTGAACTGCCCGGCGCGGTCACGGACCAGGAACTGGAAGTCGGCAGCCCGGTCACCGAGGTCCATGAGGAGGTTCCGGGCTTGTTGGGTGGTCCACGGTCCGTCGGGGTGGGAGGTGACCCCGAGGATGTGGACGGTGCGGGAGCCGACCTCTATGACGAAGAAGCAGTACAGACGCCGCAGCGTCACCGCGCAATCGTCAGGTAGCGGGGGCGCGTTGCTGCGCCCCCGCCCCTTCAGAACCCGGCGTGCCACTCGTCGCGGCACCGGGCTCAGGCGGCCCGCGTGGGCGGGCAGGCCCTACAGGTTGCTGTCCGTGTCGG
>NZ_JBFLUG010000239.1:0-6340 GCF_041008525.1 Parafrankia sp. FMc2
CCTCCGCCCCCGGTTGTCCGGCCGTCGAGCTGCCGTTCGGCGCTGACGCGGGCCATCTGCCGGGTGGCCTCCATCACCACCATGCCGGGGATGTGCCGGCCCGTGGCGTGGTCGAGAACCAGCTCGTTGTCGTTGTCGATGGAGAGGCCGGCCTGGTAGCGGCCCGCGCCGACCTGCCGGACGTCGCAGATCAGAACATTGCGCTGGCTGTCCTTGTGCACCTCGTGCCGGCCGGCGAGGGAGAGATCCGTGTCGTTGCCCAGCGACCGCTCGACCGTCGAGTCCAGGTTCCGTCGTTTCAGTTCCCGCTGCAGGTGTTCTGTCTCGTACCGGCCGATGCCCTGACCCGTCACGATCTTCAGTCGCGTGGGCGGAGCGGCGTCGTACCTTCCCCGCTCGACGGACGAGAGGAAGTCGGAGTAGCGGATGAGGCCTTCTCGGTCTTCGCCGGGAGGGGTGAGGCGGTCACCTACGAGTACTACCAGTTCGTCGGGTGAATCCGCGGGCGACGGTCCATGCATGTGTTCTCCATCTGTGGTGTCCCGACAGTCGGGGACTGCGGTTCGGTGGAATTTGTCCGGCCGTTCGGTCGTTCGTTGGTGCAGGGCTGATCCGGATGAACGCGGGATCGGTGAAAGCCACCCGGGAGGCCTGCGTGAAACGAGTCGGAAGACCGTGCCGACCGAGAGGGCGAGGGCGGTTCTCGTGCCGCCGGTGACCGGCGACCGCTCACGGACAACAGGTGACAGGCGACCCGGCATTGCAGTTCTGTTCGTTCAAGCGTGCGTGTTCTGATGGTCGCCGTTCACCTGGGAGCCGCGCAACCGACGGATGGCGGCCGTTCGCCGCGGTACTCCCGCCGAGCGGTGGCCGTCGCCCCGGGCCGCGCCCACTCGTGGCGGGTGTGCGGATGCCGGGATTCAGGACGCAGGTCGAGGACCTGTCCCGTCGAGGAGCGGCCAGCCAGCCAGCCCGGAGCGGGGGGCGACGACAAACCAGCAGGCGGAATTGTGCGGCGATGGACGCGACCGGCCCGAGGCCACCCTCATTGGTTGCTCATGAGCAATAGTTCGGGAGTTCTGTCGCCCCGCCCGGTACCCTTTCCTGATCGGCCGCGGGCGCTTCGCTGCGCCGTCATGTAGGTGCGCCGTCATGTAGGTGGGCCGCCATGGTGGCAGGCGGGCGCTGATGCTGGCTGTCGACCGGAAATCGTCGCGTTTGTCACCATGCGGAGTGTTGCCTGCCGGAACGGCCTAGGTTGCGCACATGGACATCCTCATCGGGCAGCTGTCGACACGCGACGAGGACGCTAAAAGGGTCCTGAGTATAATTTCCTACTTCGACTCCTCACGAAGCAGGCAGCTGCGGTTTCGAAGATCGTGCAAGGGGCGGCAAAGATCGCCCGATGCGCCGCGGGCATGTACGACGTCGAACGGGGCCGGCTGCTGCGCTCCGATCCGGCGGGTAACCTGACCACTCTCGACGGGCCGTTCTCCGGCCCTCTTCATACCGAGCTCGAAGACGGCGCGTCGGTGTGGCTCGAAAGAACCGATGATCCTGAGCCGCTGGACATGTTGCTCATGGAGAGGTTTGCCGCCGCCGTGCGAGCGGCGATCACACGTGGTGCGCAGAGCAGATCGCTGGAAGATGCCTCCGGCCTGGTGGAGATCGCGCTCGCGGAGAGCACCGGAGAGATCGACCGGCTGCGGGCACTTCGCATGCTCGGGTTCAGGTCGGATCGCGACATCCGGGTGCTGGCCACTCTCGCGACGGAGACGGACAGCATGGATCCCTACATCGGGGTCCTGCGCCGGGCCGGGTCCGTCGCGCAGTGGGCCGTGGTGGGGGAGACGGCCGTCCTGCTGGTCAGCGCGGATGCGAGGGCACTGTCGTCGGCGCCCTTCTCCCGCCTTGGCGTGGGGCCTGCCCTGCCGCCGCTGCGGGCGGCGAGTTCCTTCGGCTGTGCCCGGGTCGCGCTGCGGTTCGCCGTCGAGCGACCGCACCGTGATCACATCGTCTACTGGGATGACCTCAGCGGGCTCGCGTTGATCGCGGCGCACGTTCCCGCCCACGAGGTGGTGGGTCTGCCGGACGTCCAGGCGATGATCCGGCTGTCCTCGTCGGCACGCGGGCGCGACATGATCGCTTCGATAGAGTCGCTGCTGGCCGAAGGATCGCTCCGGCGGGCCGCTGCGGCCAGTCACCTGCACCACAGCTCGACCGCGGCCCGGATCAGACGCGCCGAGTCCCTGTTGGGCTTCGGGCTCGACAGCCCGATCGGCCGGGCCCGTGCCGTGATGGCCCTGTGGCTGATGCGGCTGGTGGCGGGTGACGTCAACCACGGACTGCGGTTGGACGCATCCTGACCGCACGGTCGGCGCCGACGCGGGCCGGGCACCGGGGCCTCTGGGCGCCCGGGCACTCTCAGTGAGCGCCGGCGAGGTTGACCACGATGACCCCCGCGATGATCAGGGCCACGCCGAGGACCTTCGCCGCGGTGAGTGGCTCGTGCAGGAACAGGGCGCCGATCAGGACGATCAGCGTGGTCCCCAGCCCCGACCAGATCGCGTACCCGATGCCGACCTGCAGCCCCCGTTCGATGGCCAGGGAGAGCGCCAGGAACGCCACTCCGTAGGTGGCGAGGCAGGCGACGGTCGGCCACAGGCGGGAGAAGCCCGCGGTGCTCTTCAGCAGACTGGTCGCCACCACCTCCGACACGATCGCCACCATCAGCAGCAGATACCGCACCCGCACCACCATCCCCCGCGTCATCGGCCGGACCAGCCGTGTCGCTCCAGGTTCGGGTACGGCGCGTCCCGGCCTCGCGAGGGCCCCCGCTGCTGGAGTGTCCGCGGGTCGCCGCCCGACTGTTTCAGCGCAGGTGGGTGCGGAACCAGGCGGTGACCGTCTCGTCGACGAGCCGGGCGAGAGGTGTCTGCGGCGCCGGTTCCACGCCGGGCTGCTCGGCGAGCGGGTGGTCCAGGCCGGGAATCGTCTGCAGGCGGATCCGCTCCGGCCCGTCGCTCGCGCCGCTCCCGTCGCTCGCGGAGCCTGCATCGCCCAGGGCGGCGACGAGCTCGGCCGCGTCGGCCCGGCTGCGCGGGTAGTCGTGTTCACCGCTGACCACCAGCAGGGCCGGCGCGGGATCCCGGGCGCCGATCAGGGCGGCGTGCGCCACGAAGTCCAGCTCGTCGGCGCCCGACCGCGCCTGCTCACCCCACGGGTAGGAGGTGCCGTGCGCCGCGCTGAAGACCTCGACCGCCGTGCGGGCCCGGATGGCCGGGTTCACCAGCGCGACGGCCGCGACGTCCACCTGCACGCGGGCCAGCACGTTCAGCGCGACGGTCCCGCCGAGCGAGCCGCCGACGACCCCGATCGGCCCGTCGCCGCAGGGGAACCGTTCCCGGAGCACCTCGAGCGCGGCGGGGAACTCCTCGGTCGCCTGCCGGACCACCGGGCCGACGTACCGCATCATCGGATCCGCCTGCGCGGCCTCATACGCACCCGGTACCGGACGCCGCCCCACCAGCGGCATCCCGAGGTAGACCCGCCAGGCGTGCACCCCGGCCAGCGGGAGCGCGGCGGCGAACGCCGCGTCCGAGCGCGGGGCGTCCATCATGTGCCAGGCGACGATCAGCGGCGCGGGTCCGTGGCCCTGGTTCTGGTCCTGGCCGTTCGCCGACGGCGGCAGCGCCGTGAAGGGGACGCCGGCCGCCCAGCCGACGACGGGCTCGGTCAACGGTGTGCTCATGGCATGCGAACCTAGGACCGGATCACGTGCGACGTGCCGTTCGCCTGCCGAGAGCAGAGGATGTCTGCCCTCGGCAGATCGGTGGCGGCCCGCTGTGCCCGCTGTGGCCCGCAGTGTCCCGCTGCGGCCGACCGGGTGCGATCAGTGGCGAGTGTGGATGCTGACGGCGTAGCCGGCGGTGCCGGCGCGGCCCGCGGCCTCGTCGAAGGCGGCGCCGTCCCAGGTCGCGAGCCGCCGTTGGAGCGTCAGGCCGGCGGCGTGGCACCAGGCGTCGTAGTCCGCCAGGCCGAACGGGGCTTCCGGGAGTGGCAGGTGCGCCGCGTCGAGACCGAACCCGGCGACGAGAAGACCACCCGGAGCCAACCGCCGCGCCAGCCCGCGCACCACTGAGGCCTCCGTCCCGGGCGCCACCAGCGGGATCACGTTCCCGGCCGCGACGATCAGGTCGAAGGGCCCGTCGGTGGCGGCGGGAGCGGGGAGCGCGCGAGGCCCGTCGTGCCCGGCCGGATGGTCGAGGGCCGCAAGGTCCGCGTGGACCCAGACCACCGCCGTCGAGCGAGCCCTGGCGGCATCGAGCATCGACCGGTCGTTGTCCACGCCGATGCAGCGGTAGCCCGACTCGGCCAGCCGGACAGCCACCCGTCCCGTGCCACATCCGGCGTCGAGAACACGGGAACCGGGCGGCACCAGGGCGGCACACAGGCTCGCCTCGCCGTGGACGTCGGTTCCCTGGGCCGCGAGCTGGTCGAACCGCGCCGCGTAGCGCTGCCCCGACGCACCGCCCGCCACCGACGACCATCGGCTCGGCCCGGCTGCGCTCGTCCTGTCCGAGTCCATCAGACGGCTCCGGTGGGGGCTGTCGCCTTCAGGCGGCAGGGGAATTTGGTACGGACCGTAACTGTGAGACCACTCACGTTGGTATGGTCGTGTGTGTGGGGCGGCAGGTGACCGCGGGGGCGGGTGGGGGCCGTGACCTCAGCTGCCGCGTGGTCTGGTGCCCCAGGTACCGGCGGGCTGTCCTGGCCGGCCTGGTCCGTGACCGGTTGGATTCCCTGCTTCGCGAGAAGTGTGCCTGGCATGACTGGCTGGTCATGGCGCTGGGGATCGAGCCCGAGCATGGTCACCTGTTCGTGAAAGCTCATTCGTTGCACGCCCCGTCGTACATCGCCAACCAGCTCAGGGGCTTCACGTCCCACGTGTTGCGTGCGGAGTTTTGGCAGCTGTGGTCTCGGCTGCCGACCCTGTGGTCCCGGTCGTACTTCGTCGCCACGGTCGGCGCGGTCTGCGCCGATACGGTGCGGCGGTACATCGACACGCAGAACGAGCGGCCGTGGCGCGGGGCGGTGACGCGGTGAGACGGGCCTTCAGGTTCCAGCTCCGCCCGACGGCCCGCCAGGTGGCCGCGCTGACGGCGATGCTTGACGATCACCGGGCGCTCTACAACGCCGCGCTGCAGGAACGGCGCGACGCCTGGCGGCACCCGTCGAGGACCTCGGTCCGCTACACCGCCCAGGCCGGGCAGCTCTCCGAGATCCGAGCGTTCGACCCGGACCAGGCACGCTGGTCGTACTCGTCTCAGCAGGCCACTCTGCGTCGCCTCGACAAGGCGATGGCCGCCTTCTTCCGCCGCGTCAGGGCCGGGCAGACACCGGGCTATCCGCGGTTCAAAGGGCGGAACCGGTTCGACACCGTCGACTGGCCGAAGGACGGCGACGGCTGCCGTTGGGACAGCGACCCGAACCACCCGACCCGGACCCGGGTCCGGCTCCAGGGCGTCGGCCACCTCAAGGTCAACCAGCACCGGCCGGTCCGCGGCACCGTCAGGACGGTCTCCGTCCGGAGGGAGGGCCGCCGCTGGTACGTCGTCGTGTCCTGCGCCGACGTACCCACCGAGCCGCTGCCCGCGACAGGCTCGGCGGTCGGTGTCGACCTGGGCGTGGCTTCCCTCGCGACCACCTCCGGCGGCGTCCACTACGCAAACCCGCGGTTCGCCGAGCGGGCGGCGGGCCGGCTGGCCGCCGCGCAGCGCGACCTGATCGCCGTCGAGGCGCTCAACGTCGGGGGCATGACCCGACGTGCCAGAGCCAGGCCCGATCCCGACGCGCCGGGTGCGTTCCTGCCGAATGGGCAGGGGGCCAAGTCCGGGCTGAACAGAAACATTCTCGATGCGGGATGGGGGGTGTTCCTCAACGTTCTGCACGCCAAGGCTGAAAGCGCCGGGCGGGTCGTCGTGGAGGTCAACCCCGCCAACACCTCCCGCACCTGCGCCGCCTGCGGCCACTGTGCCGCGGAGAACCGCAGGACCCAGGCCGAGTTCGTCTGTACGGCATGCGGGCACACCGCGCACGCCGACGTCAACGCGGCTGCGAACATCCTTCGGGTCGGGCTGGCCCGTCAGGCCGCGCAAGCAGCCTGAGAAGCCGGCGGCTTCAGCCGTCGGAGTAGTCACCCCCCAGCTATACCTCAGAGGTTGATGAGGCGGGGGGCGTGGTGGTGGGTGCGGATGTGGGTGCCGGCCTGGCGGGTGAGGTCGCGGGTGCTGCCGAGGAGTCCGTCGAGGGTGAGGGCGCGGCGGAGGTGGTGGTGGAA
>NZ_JBFLUG010000023.1:0-81847 GCF_041008525.1 Parafrankia sp. FMc2
TGGGTGGTGGGTGGTGGGTGGTGCCGCTCGAGAAGTTTCATGACGAGACCTCGATGTAGAAGCACACTAGGTGATTGATCGGTCACCAGGGTTTCTGCCCAGCTGCCGGGCGGGTACGAACACGCTCGCCGCATCCCGGCTGTCTCGGCTCGCCCGGTCTCGGACGAGCGCCCGGAGCCTTCGGTCATGGCATCGTCGGTATCGCGGCGGCCATCGCGGTCGACGACCAGCGACAGGGGCGCTGCACCGAGGAGTTCCGCGCAACTCTCGCCGAGATCACCGGACCGCTGGCCTGCCCCCGACGGCTCTGGTGCGCGTTGACAATCCTTGCCAACGCCGCCCTGTTGCGTGCCGAACTCGGCGGACCTGCCGGAACCGGAGCCGACCCGCCACCGCAGCCTCCGGAGGTCGCCGGCAGGCGGATCGAACAGGACGATGACGACGAATAGCCTGAACCTCTCTCCCGTCCCGTCATTCAACGGGGGGTTCGGGTTCCAGGCGGTATCCCATTCCTCGTACCGTCGTGATGGTTCCCGCGCCCAGCTTGCGGCGGAGATAACCGACATAGACGTCGACGATGTTGCTTCCCGGGTCGTAGTCGTACCCCCAGACGGCGGACAGCAGCTGCTCTCGGGCGAGTACCTGGCCGGGATGGCGCAGAAAGGTCTCGGCGAGGAGGAACTCGCGGGCCGTGAGATCGATGCTGCGGGGCCCCACCCGTGCCCGCCGGGTCCGCAGATCGAGGCTGATGCCGCCGACGGACAGCACCGTGACCTCCTCCGCCGCGCGCTCGGAGCGCAGGCGCAGCCGTACGCGGGCGAGGAGCTCCTCGAAGCGGAAGGGCTTGCTCATGTAGTCGTCGGCACCCCCCTCAAGGGCGGCGACGGTGTCACGCACGCCGTCACGGGCGGTCAACACGACGACGGGAACCCGCACACCGGCGTGACGCAGCCGGCGCAGCACGGTGAAGCCGTTCATGTCAGGCAGTCCGAGGTCCAGGACGATCAGGTCGAAGTCCGCTGTCATCGCGACGTCCAGCGCGGTGGCGCCGTCGCTGACGCAGAACGGGACGAAACCGTTGGCCCGCAGCCCCTTCTCGATGAACGAGGCGATTCTGCGTTCGTCTTCCACGATCAGGACGCTGCTGCTCACGGTCGCTTTCCTCAACTGCTCGAACTGCTCGGCGGGGCGGGGAGAAGGCCGGGGGCAGGGCCGGAGCGCGGCAGCGTGATCTCGAAGGTCGCACCGAGGCCCGGGCCGCTCCGCACCCGCACACTTCCGCCGTGCGCCACCGCGATCGCGCGCACGATGGCGAGACCGAGACCCGCGCCCTCGGACGACGAACGACGTCCGGCCGGGCCGCGGGCGAACCGTTCGAAGATCCGCGCCCGGTGTTCCGGCGCGACACCCGGCCCGGTGTCCGTCACCCAGAAGGTCACGGCGTCGTCCCGCAGCCGGGAGCCGATCCGCACCTCGTCGCCGTCGTCGGTGTGCTGCGTCGCGTTCTGCGCGAGCTGCACGAGCGCCTGGGTGACACGGTGCCGGTCCATGACGACCAGGCCGGTACCGGAACCCGCCGACCCCCACCGGCGCGGTGCCAGCGCCCCGGCCCGGGACATCAGATCCTCGGTGAACCCGGCCAGCTCGACCGGTTCGAGGCGCAGGAAGTCGGGCCGCTCCGCCTTGGCCAGCGTGAGCAGGTCATCCACCATTCTGCTCATCCGGTCGAGCTCGTCGGTGACCAGCGCGACTGTGTCGGCGCGCTCGGCGGGGTCGTCCCCGAGCAGCTCCAGGTGCCCGCGGATGATCGTGATGGGGGTGCGGAGCTCGTGGCCGGCGTCGTCGACGAACGACCGCTGGGTGCTGAACGCCTCCTCCAGCCGGTCGAGCATCCCGTTGAAGGTGCGGGCCAGTTCGGAGATCTCGTCCCGGCCGGCGACCGGAATGCGACGGGAGAAGTCCGTGTCGGTGATGGTCTGCGCTGTGCGGCGCAGCTCACGGACCGGTGCGAGGACACGGCCGGCGACGAGCCAGCCACCGGCTCCGGCGAGCCCCAGTGCCACGAAACCCACGATCGCGAGCACGCGGACGACCTCGTCGACCTCGGCCCGTTCCTGATCCGCGAAGACGGCCACGGCGAAGACACCGCGGGCGGGGCTGCTCGCCACCCGCACGGGCACCGTCGCGTACCGGACCTCGCCGGCGGGCGTCATGATCGTGCCGTACCTGGCCTCCGAGCCGGCGAGCAGGGCGGCGACGACGGCAGGGTCCGTGTCGAGCCGGTAGATCGGCTCCTCGGCGCTGCGCCGGTAGGGCACGCCGTCCACCAGCGCCAGCATGGTCTCGCTGGGCTCTGGGATGTTGCGTTCCAGGTGCACCTCCAGGAGCTGCCGGACGTCGGTGAAAGGCTGCGACGTCCGCGGGTCGACGCTGCGCACCGCGAGACGTCGAAGCTCCGCGACCTCCAGCGCCAGGCCGCGGTCGATGCGTTCGTCCACCCGCTGGAGCAGCACCTCCCGGGAGACGAGAACCGAGCCGGCGAGCGCCACCGCCACGAGGAGCAGCTGCCAGCCGAGGATGTGCAGGCGGGCGGAGCTCGCGAGGTAGCGCGCGGCCCGACGCATCCACCCGGGCACGAGCCGTCGCAGTGCCGGCCGTTTCGGTGCCAGCCTCTGTGGTGCCGGGCGCCCGGTGGTCAGCCTCATCGCCAGTCCGTCCGCGTTCCTCCTCGACCTTTCCGGAACCGGCACAGCCGCCAGCCTGACGGGGAAGTCCCACGGGATGGGTGAGACCGGGATGAGAACGTTCTCATCTTTACCGGCCGTGCCGCGGCGACGGCCGGGATGGCGCCGAACAGGGCGCCGGCAGGGATGGCGAGAGAGCCGGGGCACCCGGCATCACGGTGTTGCGGGGGGCAGTGCGCGTCCCGGTGCACGTGGCGGCGCGCTGGGCACCGGGGTCACTCCGGGTTCTGACGGCACGGGGGAGGGCGCCGCGCTGGGTTCCGTGGTGGCGGCCGGCAACGGGCGGTACGTCACCGCAGGCGCGTCGTCCGGCCGGACGGCGATCCGCTGCGGTGTCTCCTGCCCGGACATGCGAGCAGCCAGTTCCCGCAGGTACCGCTGCCGCGTCTGCTCGGCCGACACCTCGGTCGGCGCCCCGAGTGGCGCCCCGATCGGCGCCGGCTCCTCCATCGTCGGGCTGGGAACCGGGGTCGCGGCCGTCGTCACCGTCGGCACGAGGATGGGACCACCGAGGTCCGGTGGCCGTGGCTGGCCGCGGCCGGTGACGACCACGCCGAACCCGGGGGCCACGAGCGCACTCACGACGACCAGGGACAACACGGCCCCGGGCAGCAGCACCAGCCAGGGGCGCCCGGGCCGGCGTCGGCTGTCGGCACGGCGGCGGGGGTGCCGCCCGCGCGCGGCGCGACGTCCCGGTTGATCCCGCTGGTCCCGCCGGAAGCGCCTCATGGACACCAAGGCTAGGACGGGACAGGGAACCGCCGCCGGCGGGATCAGGCCCGTTCCCCGGAAGTGTCCGGACGGCGGTGCCCGCCACGCTCTGGAGCCGCGCGTGGCGCCTGGCCCGGGGTCCGGCCCGGCCCGGCTCCTCGAGTCGATGAGAGAGCTCTCATCCCCAGCTCATGGCACACCCATGCTCGGCGACGAGTGTCACTCCGCGCAGCCGCGGACTGGCCGCGGCATGACCGAACCGAGGTTCGACGATGGCATCCACCCAGAACCTGCCGCGTACCCGAAAGCTGGTGGGTGTCGCGGGGCTGGCGCTCACGCTGCTGGGCGCCGGCATTGCGACGTCGACGTCCGCCGCTGCGGCCACCACGTCGGCGCCCGCCCCGGCGCCACCTGCCGCGACCCCTCCAGGAGTGCCCGCGGCGCCCGCACCGGTTCCGGCGGAAACGCCGGCGGGCGCCGCACCGGGGGGTGCCGCACCGGGGGGCGCGCCGTCCCCGGTGCCTGTTCCGTCGCGGACAGCCGCCTGCGCGGTCGAGGATCCCGCGGTTTCGCCGGAGCAGCAGCGGTTGCGCTGCGAACGGGCGGCCGCCGCGGGGCGGGACGGCTCACTGCCCGTCGGCGGGATCGACACCGGCGCCGGCGGTACCGCCACGATCGAGACCACTGCTACCGAGGACAGCGGCCCGCTGGTTCCCCTCGCGGCCGCCGGTGCCGGGCTGGGCCTGATCGCCGGACTGGGTGTCCGGCGGCGCAGGTCGCGGGCCGAGAGCTGAGATGACGGCCCCCGTCTCGGTCCCGGCCCCCGTCTCGGTCCCGGCCCCCGTCTCGGCTCCGGCCCTCGTCTCGGCCGCGGTCCGACGGTGCTGCGCCGCTGTCCTGGCCGCGTTGCTCCTGAGCACGCTCGTGGGATGCGGGACGTCCGGGTCGGCATCGGGGCTGGCATCCGACCGGTCCACCGGCACGGCGTCGGCGTCGGTGTCCGATGCGCCGGCACGAACCACCGGCGGAGCCGGCGCAGGCGGCGAGACCGGACCTGCGGACGGTGCTGCGGTCGGCGCCGCGGTGGGGCAGGTCGCCGATCCGGCTCGGATCCGCATCCCGACCATCGGTGTCTCGGCGCCCGTCGTCCCGCTGGCGCTCGCCGTGGACGGGAGGCTGGAGGCGCCAAAGGTGTTCGCGGAGACCGGCTGGAACGTCGAGGGACCCGAACCGGGCGAGAACGGGACCGCGGTGATCGCCGGCCATGTCGACTCGCACACCGGGCCGGCGGTGTTCTTCCGCCTTCGCGAGCTGGTGCCCGGCGACCGCGTCCAGGTCGACCGCGCGGACGGCTCGTCGGCGGAGTTCGTGGTCGGCCGGCTGGAAAGCTACCCGAAGGACGAGCTGCCCTCCGAGGAGGTCTACGGGCCCACGGGCCGACCCGCCCTGCGCCTGATCACCTGCGGTGGGGCGTTCGACCAGGCCCGGTCCAGCTACCGCGACAACGTCATTGTCTTCGCTGACCTGGTCTGACGTCCGGTCGTGACCGCTCTCGCGCGCAGCTCGGCCTTCTCGTCAAAGGCACCTGATCATTCGTTCGGGCGTTGCGGCGGGCTGGTCGGTTCGTCGGTGCAGAGGAAAGGCGCCTGGTCGGGCTGCGGTCCACCGCTGTGGCCGGCCAGGCGGCGGCGGAATTCGGCGACGGCTTCGTTGCTAGCGCGTTGCCGCAGCAGTATAGCTCCCTCGGTGGCGAACGAAGATTCTTCGACGAGTCTCCTCACGGCTTCCGGATCGACGGCGTTGCTCATTGTTCCTCCTCAACGGGGCTGTGTCGCAGGGCGACGCAGCCCCAGGCCGGCAAGCGGCACGTCGAGCGACGCTCGACGTGCCGCGCCGCAGGCCTGGAATTCATGTCAGTCGCAGGTGTGCTTTTTTCTGAGTCGGGCTAACGCACTTTCCACCGCCTTCCGGGTCGTGCCCACTATCTCGGCTATCTCGGTCTGGGTGTAACCGGCTGCGCCGAGGAACGCCGCCCGTTCAGCCAACATGCCGCTTGCCAGCCGTCGTCTGACAGAGTCGAGCGCCACGGCGACGTCGCATGGGTCGGCAGCGGACTGCACCCAGCTGCGACCGACGAGTATTGAGGTCTGCCGGTCCGGTCGTGCTCGGGCCGACTGCCGGGACCACGAGCGCAGCACGTCGACGAAGCACACCAAGCATGTGCCGACGAAGTAGCTGGCCAGACTGGCCCTGCCCGCAGGATCCCAGCCGTTGCCCGACCTCGCGGTCTGCCGGAGCCGAATCACCGCGCGGACAATTGTCTCCTGAGCGAGGTCCTCAATGTCGTCGTTGGAGGCGCCTCGCAGCACGGCGGACTCCTCTGGGACGCCGTGCAGGCCCCGCAGGCGGGCATGTCGCAGGATCTGGCCGCTACGGATCCAGCCGAGCACGATCGGCCAGGCGTAACGGAACAGCTGATCCTCGACGGTCTGCAGAGCAGTTCCTGGAACGTCCTGGGTCAGGATCTCGTCCCACAGCCGCTGGTCTGCGTCGGATGGGCCAGCGTGATCCGGCGGCAGGGAACGGGTCGGGGGAGGCGAGACCGCGTCAAGGTCTCGCTTTTCGGGGGTAAGTCGGGGACTCTGCTTCTGCATCATTCGCTCCTCGGCGACCTGCCGCCCCCCGTTTAGCGGTAGGTACCCAAAGGTAGTTGTGGATGTGCAGTATCTCGTAGGCCACGCACCCTGGCCTTTCCCTCGCGATGCCCTATGTGTTCTAGGTCACGATGCGACCGGCGAGGGATCCGCGTCGATGTCGCCCTAGGACCTTACCGAGCCCACGGCTCCCGCTGTGGGTGCTATCGGCGACCGGAGTCGGAGGTCCGGCATGCGGACAGGACGTGGACGGACGGACAGAACAGACACCCGGGCCCTTGGGGAGGAGGAGGTCGTCGCATTGTCAGTCGCTTACTACGAGCCTGCGACCGTCCGGATACTGCTGGAACGAGTAGGTATCCCTTTGCGACGCCAGCCCAGCTGGGTCGGATCTCCGCAGCTCTACTGGCACGAGGTGAACCGGCTGTTGGGCGCGGGACTCCTGGTCGACGGACGTCGTCGCCTGCTGCGCGCGGCGGCCGCCGACTACCCGGCAAACCGTGTGTTCGCCGGCGCGGCCCGGCCGCGCCTATGGATTTCGGCTCAGTTCGTCGCCGAAACCCTTCGATGGGCAGCTGGGTGCATGCTGTCACAGGATCTGGAGGTTTAGGAGCAGCCTCACGCGCCTGTCCAGCACGAGAGCGCGGGCAGACGCCGACAGGCCATCCAGCGGATGATGACCGGCCCGCACGACGGCTTCGACGACTTTGGGAGGTCGGGGCCGCCGCTACGCTCGCCGACGCCTGATGCGTCCCGCATCGAGCCCACATGCGGCTCACACGTTCGGACCGGACACTGACGGCGTCGAGTTCGCCGGGGACGGGAGCACGGGATGTCAGACCAGGGGCGGGCTCGGCCGCGGAGCCGGGCATCGCGGCGGGCGCGCCGCGCGTGTCGGGCGGGTGCCGCTGCCCTGGTGATGACGGGCGTCGTGGCCTCGACCACCACGGCCGTGTCGGCTGGCGCGTCACCGGGGTCACCGGCAGCGGCGGCAGCGGCGGGCTCGGCGGAGGAGATCGCCGCGGATGGCTACGTGTTCGGCTACAGCCCGGTGGCCATGGCCCGCACCCGGGCCGGCCACGTGTGCAGGAGCGGCACGAACACCCTGCTCAACGTGCCTGTCCTGTCGACGCCGGCGAGCCGCAGTGTGGTGGCGCCGAACGTCGACACCCTCTACTCGGTCGCCTGGCTGGACCTGCGTGACGGCCCCGTGCAGCTGACGCTGCCCGACACGACCGACCGGTACGTCGTGTTCGAGATGCTGGACATCTACTCGAACGTCTTCGCCAACGTCGGCACCCGGCTCAACGGCTCGCAGCCCGGCACCTACCTGATCACCCCGCCGGGCTGGAGCGGGACGGTGCCGACCGGCACCACCGCGATCGCCGCTCCGAGCTGGGATGTGTGGGCTCTCGGTCGCACCCTGGTGAGCGGTGACGGCGACCTGCCCGCCGCGCGTGCGGTGCAGCGCCAGTACACCGTGGCGGCGACCGGCCTCGGGGTGACCGGGCCGGTGCCCCCCGCGCTCCCAGCCGTCGACTGCGCGAACCCGCCCGACCCGCAGACCCCCGACGACGCCGGTGCGGCGTTCTTCGACGAGCTGGCTGCCGTGCTCGCCGCCGACCCGCCGCCAGCCGCGGACGGCCCCGCGGTCACCTCGCTCGAGAGCATCGGGGTCGTCCCGGGTTCGACCCCGTCGACGGGTGATCCGGCAACGGTCGCGGCGCTGGCCGCGGGGGTCACGGCTGGGGAGAGCCAGGTCCAGGCCGCCGCCGAGGACGTCCTCGTTCCCTCCGGCACCTGGCTGGGAAGTTTCGACGGCGGCGTCTACGGCACCGACTATCTGCTGCGCTCGGCGGTCGCTGTGGTCGGAGTCGGTGCGAACGTGCCGCAGGAGGCGCTGTACTACTGGTCCGGCCCGGACGCCGACGGTGAGCCGCTGACCGGCGGGCACGCCTACCGGATGCATTTCGCCGCCGGCGAGCTGCCGCCGGTCGAGGCCGCCGGATTCTGGTCGGTGACGATGTACGACGAGGAGATGTTCCTGGTGCCGAATCCGCTGCGGCGCTATGCGCTGGGTGACCGCAGCGACCTCGCGGTGAACCCGGACGGCTCCATCGACCTCTATCTGTCGGCGACCGCACCGGCCGGGCATCTGAGCAACTGGCTGCCCGCGCCGGACGGACCGTTCAACCTGATGATCCGTGCCTACGTCCCGACGGAGTCCGCGCTGGCCAACAGCTGGCATCCGCCCGCGATCGAGAAGATCTCCTGACGCCGCCGCCTGTGCACACCACGGATTACGAAATGATCATCCTGATTCCGAAGTAGAGGCAGAAGGGGCCGGCGGTGAGGCAGACAGGAAGCAGGAAGACCGCCGAAAGGACCGCGCCGAACCAGTCCGTCCTCGTCACCCAGGTCGGGTCGTGCGGTCGGTACACCACCCGGACTGTGGCGCCGATGCCGGGAAAGGAAAGGTCAGGGTCCCGAAGCGTCGCGCGGCGGATCCGTTCACCGGCCCGGGTCGTGTAGTCGACGATCGGGGTGTAGATCGGGCCGCCGTCGTCGACGCCGCGTTCGATCACCTCGACGTCGACGATCGTGGCGACGGCGACATTCCCGGCGAACCGCAGCCGCATCCGCTGGATGATCCGAAGCAGGGTGTAGAGGCCGAGCAGGAGGAAAAGCGCACCGGCCCACACCATGCTGATGCTCGCGAACGTCGCGATCGTCCCGACGCTCATCGGCGGACTCTCGCTCGACGCCCCCGTGCGCCGCGGCAGCTCACCTGCGGATCATCCAGGCCTGGGAACCGCCCTGACGAGGGGTCGGGTTTCCCGTGTCGGCCACGGCGCCCGACAACGGGCGGCGCAGCGCACGGCGGCGGGCGGCGGATCCCTCGCAGGCGATCGTCAGGGCCGCGGTCGGTCAGCCGGCGAGCATGACCTCAAGGGCGAGCGGATCGGTCGAGTACACGGAACCGGCGCCTGCGGACGCGTCGTCCGGCCAGATCACCGTCCTTCCGGCGGCAACGCCGGTGATGATCCGCTCGGCGACGACCTCGGGGGCGGCCTTGTCGGCATCGACTCCGGCGAGCATGTCGGTGTCGATACCGCCGGGGTAGGCACCGATGACCTCGATGCCGCGACCACGCAGCTCCGCCCGCATCGACTGGGTGGCCGAGTGGGCGGCCGCCTTCGAGGCGCAGTAGCCCGCCATGCCTCCCACCGGCGCCAGGGCGATCAGGGTCAGCACATTGACGATCGCGCCGGGCGCGTTCGCCGTCAGCACCGGCACAAAAGCCCGGCTCACCCGCAGCAGGCCGACATAGTTCGTCGCCACGTCCCGCTGGAAAAGGTCGAGGTCGCCGTCGAGGGCGCCGCCGAAACCGAGTACCCCGGCATTGTTGACCAGCATGGTCACATCCGTCGCCGTTTTCGCCGCGGCGTCGACACTGGACTGGTCGGTGACATCCAGGGCCAGTACGTTGACCCGGGGGTCGGTGCTCACGGTCGCCGTCACGCTGCGTGGATCCCGGGCTGTCGCATAGACCCTGCGTGCGCCGGCGTCGAGGAGACGCTCGACCAGACGGGCGCCGAGACCCCGGTTGGCGCCGGTCACCAGCGCGACGCTGCCTTCGATATTCATGGCCTGTCCTCCGTTCGGAAACTCGATGGGACAACCGTATGAAGCGTGCTGGCGACGGTCGATGATCTGGAATCTCGATTTTTTGTCCGACCATCTCATCCGACCGGAGATTATGCGATCACCGATCAGAAGGGGGCGATAGGCTGAGAACGTGGAGCCGCTCGTCGAGGTACTGAATGTCGCCGGTGTGCGAGGCACCGTGGCCGCGACGGTCCACGCCGGCGACCCGTGGGGGCTGCGGCTTTTCCGGATCTCGGCAGCGGCCTTCCACGCGGTCACAGCCGGTACGGCGTGGCTGCGGATGCCGGGTCAGGCCGCCGTGCGGCTCATGCCCGGCGACGTCGTTCTCCTGCCGAGAGGCTCCGAACACGGCCTGGCCGGTGATCCGGACGGCCCGCTGGGACCTTTCGACCACGCGGCCTCGAAACGGGCTCTCGCTGCGGGCGGGCGTCTCGATGTCGGGCCCCGTCCGGTCCGGACGACGATCCTGTGCGCCTCGTACCGACACGATCCCGCCATCAGCACTCCCTTGTTCACCCTGCTGCCGGAGGTCGTCCACATGCCCGCCGGGAGCCCTGGGCTCGGGTTGCTCCCGGACACCGTCCGGCTGCTGTCCGCCGAACTCACGGAACGCGGTGTCGCCGGCGCGACGGTGCTCGACCGCCTCGTCGATGTGCTCCTCATCCAGCTGCTGCGGGCCTGGCTCCGGACCGAGCCGACCACGCCGTCGGCGTCATGGCTGCGCGCGTTGAACGATCCGACGATCGCCGCGGTCCTCACCGCGATGCATTCCGATCCGGCCCGGGCCTGGACCCTGACCTCGCTGGCCGACCACGTCGCCGTCTCCCGCGCGACGCTGGCCCGCCGGTTCCCCGCACTGGTGGGCGAAACCCCGGCCGCCTACCTCACCCGCTGGCGGATGGATCTCGCCGCCCGCCGGCTGCGTGACACCGACGACCCGATCGACTCCATCGCCCGGGCTGTCGGCTACACCTCCGAGTACGCGTTCTCCCGGGCGTTCTCCCGTGACCGTTCGCTGCCTCCCGGCCGCTACCGGGCCCGGAGCCGGGAGGGACCAGTCGGCGGGCCACCATCAGCACAGGTGGCGTCGGCCCCGGCGTCGCTCCCTCCCGCGTAGCAGCGGGCGGGTGCTACGCGGGCCGCTGGCGGCTGGCCGCCGAACGGGGCCGGCTGGTCGGCCGTGAACGTGTCCCGGTCTCGCGGCGTGGCCCTGCCTACCGGCCGACCTCGTGCTCACCGGCAGGCTCGGGGTCACCGACTGCACCGGGCTGTGGAGCGCCGGGCCTGACACGCAGGTAGACGCCGGCGTGGGCGGCGACGAAAGCACCTTCGGCGGCGCGGTTCGCAGCGGTCTCATCGGGCGGTTCGGCGGTTGTGAGCAGCCGGTAGTAGAGCGGAGCGGAGACGGCCCGGACGACCTCGCGAGCGTCGGTGCCCGCCGGTATCTCACCGCGCTCGACGGCGTCGTCCACGCATCCCGCCCATTCCGCCACGCGAATCTCGTAGAACCGGCGCAGTGCCCGCGCGGTCGAGTCGTCGGTGGCGGCGGCCGCGAGAATCGCCCGGAACAACGGGCCCTGCCGCGGGTCGACGAGGGTGCGCTGGACGAGCCGGGCATTCTCCTTCAGGTCGCCGAGCAGGGAACCTGTCCGGCTGCGCGCCAGGGACTGCTCGGCCATGTCCACGAGCAGGTCGGCGACCAGGGCACCCGCCGACCCCCAGCGCCGGTAGACGGTGGTCCTGCCCACCTGGGCGCGGCTGGCCACGTCGGCGAGATCCAGGCCGGCGAAGCCGTGTTCGGCAAGTGCGTCGCCAGCGGCCCGCAGGACCGAGGCGCGTACCCGCGCGGTGCGTCCGCCGGGCCGGATGCTGCCCGGCAGCACGCCGCAGCCGTCGCCGTCCCCGTCAGGGTCCCCGTCGCCAGGGCCGTCCCCGTCCTTCATCCACACCGCCCGATCCGCCGCTAAGGGGATGGAAGTTCCGTTAAGGCGCCCTCGGATGGTACGCTGGCACAGCCCTAATGGTACTGGGGATCTGTTAAGGATATGGCTGATCGATGAGCCGGAGCTGGCGGGTGGTCCGACGGGCGGCGACGCCGGTGGATGGTGAGGACCCGGCTTCCCTGCTCCCGCAGCGGGGGATGCAGCGGTCCACATCTCGTGGAGAGGGCGACGAAGATGGAGTTCAGACGGCTGGGCGCTTCAGGGCTCATGGTCCCCGCGCTGAGTTTCGGCGGTGGCACCTTCGGCGGCAGGGGCCCGCTGTTCGGGGCCTGGGGGGACACCGACGCCCGCGAGGCGCGCCGCCTCGTCGACATCTGCCTCGATGCGGGCGTCACGATGTTCGACACCGCCGACGTCTACTCGGACGGCGAGTCGGAAAAGATCCTTGGTGAGGCGGTCCGCGGTAGGCGGGAGAAAGTGATCATCTCTACGAAGACCGGCCTGCCGCTCGGTGACGGGCCGAACGATGCCGGTACGTCGCGGGCTCGGCTGATCACGGCCTGTGAGGACGCGTTGCGGCGGCTCGGTACCGACCACATCGACCTCTTCCAGCTCCACGCCTTCGACGCGAACACGCCGGTCGAGGAGGTGCTGTCGGCCCTCGACGATCTGGTACGCGCCGGCAAGACGAGATATGTCGGGGTCTCGAACTTCGCGGGCTGGCAGCTCATGAAATCGCTGGCGGTCGCCGGCCAGTACGGGTGGCCGCGCTACATCGCCCACCAGGTCTACTACTCCCTGATCGGCCGTGACTACGAGTGGGAGCTGATGCCGCTGGGGCTGGACCAGGGAGTCGGCGCGATCGTGTGGAGCCCGCTCGGGTGGGGCCGGCTCACCGGCCGGGTGCGCCGCGGTCAGCCGCTGCCGCCGGAAAGCCGCCTGCACCAGACTGTCCCCTACGCTCCGCCGGTGTCCGAGGAGAACCTCTACGACGTCGTCGACGTCCTCACCGAGATCTCCGAGGAGACCGGCCGGGCGATTCCGCAGATAGCCGTCAACTGGCTGCTCACCCGGCCGACCGTCGCATCCGTCATCATCGGCGCGCGGAACGAGGAACAGCTGCGGCAGAACCTGGGCGCCGTCGGGTGGGCCCTGGCCCCGGAGCACCTGGAGAAACTGGAGGCAGTCACCGCGCGAACCGCCCCCTACCCCTATTTCCCCTACTACCGTCAAGCCGGCTTCGCGCGCCTGAACCCGCCCATGGTCGGTACCGCACCGTAGACCGTAATGATCTCATGGTCGGCCGGTGTGGCGTTTGGCCTGGTGGCGGAGGGCCTGGATCGCCCGTAGCGGCTGTCAGCCGACGATTTCCCGCAGTCGGCGGGCGTTGTGGACGGCGTTTCCGCCGCCGTCGTTGTTGAAGTAGACGTAGGTCTCGTGGCCGCTGGCCAGCCATTCACCCACCCGGTCCGCCCACCAGCGCAGGTCATTGTCGCCGTACGAGCCGCCGTAAAGATACCGGTGGTCGGGCCCGTGCAGGCGGACGTAGACGAAGGGGGCGGTCGCCCGGAGAACGCAGGGCAGGTCGGCCCCGCTCATCACGCAGTAGGCGGCCTGATGGCGCTCCAGGATCTGGAACACTGCCTCGTCATGCCAGCTCGGGTGCCGGAACTCGACGGCCACCCGCATCCACCACGGGAGCCGGCCGAGGAAGTACTCCAGGCGTGCGTCGTCGCGGGTGTGGTCGGGTGCCAGCTGGACCAGGAGGACGGCGCGTCGATCAGCCAGTTCGTGCCAGCCGGCGGCCGTCCGTTCGACCCAGATCTCCGGTTCACGCAGTCGTTTCCCGTGGGTGAGCCCGCGGGCTGCCTTGGCGGAGAGCTGGAACCCCTCGGGTAGGCGTGAGCGCAGCCGCTGGAAGGCGGTGTTCGACGGCCAGCGGTAGAAACTGGCGTTCAGCTCGACGGTCTCGAAGGTCTGGGTGTAGATCTCCAGCCATCGCTGTTTCGGTGTGCCCGGCGGGTATAGCACGCCGATCCAGTGGTCGTAGCTCCAGCCCGAGGCCCCGATGTGTGCCTGCGCGCCCACGCCGACGGCCGTCCCTTCTCCATGTTCCCGAGCCGCCAGTGGTTGTCAGCCGCTGTCAGCGGCTCGCGGAGGCTGTCAGTGGCCAGGACCACCGGTCGGCCGCCGGCGGGGCGGTCGCGCCAGCTCGTGCGTGCCGCTACGGCGAGGCCGCCAGGCGTGTGCCAGCACGGCACGGTCGCACGGTCAGGGCCGTGGCAGGCGTACCAGGCCGAGGTAGAAGTCATCGATGGTGTGGACGGTGTCGAGGAAGGCGTCGAGGTCCGTCGGTTTGCAGACGTAGGCGTTGGCGTGGAGCTCGTAGCTGCCGGCGACGTCGTCAGGTGCGTCCGAGGTCGTCAGGATGACGACGGGAATGGTCCGCAGCGAGCTGTCGGCCTTGATCGCGGCCAGCGTCTCGCGGCCGTCCATCCGTGGCATGTTCAGATCAAGAATGATCAGATCGGGCCGGCGCCTGGCCGGGTCCCGAAGGTATTCCAGCGCCTCCACCCCGTCGCCGACGGTGTGCAGGAGCTGGCCGAGCCCGCGGGAGAGGAAAGCCTCCTCGACGAGCAGGGCGTCACCGGCGTCGTCCTCGGCGAGAAGGATGTCGTAGGGGCGGCTCGGCGCGGCAGCGGTCATAAGCATGGTCTCCATCGGCCCCGTGCTCGGGTGGTGTCAGGGGCGCCGCGTCATCATCGCATGTCCGCGAAGCCCTCATGATGATCACAATGAGGGATGGGCGGCCGATCCTGCCTGCACGTTTTACCGTAAGGAGGGTGCGAGATCATGAGGCGCGGCTGCCGGTGCCGTAGTTTGCGATGGCTCACAGTCGCGCTGCTCCGTTCCCGGGCACCCGAGGCCGGCGACGGCGTTTCGGCGCGGGTGGGTCCGCACCACCCGGTCGGTGGGCTGGTGCGGGTGGCCGGCGGAAAGTAGGGAACGTGGCATCGCATGAGGCTGTCTCCGACGAGCTCGACCACCCGGCGAGCGGGGCAGCCGCGGCTTCGCCGGAGCCGGCACTCGAGCCGGAGCCCGGACCGGCCACTCGGCGGATGCCCATCGGGTGGACGACCAGCCGGTGGTTGACCGTCGGGGTGGGAGGTACCCTGGCGATGCTCGTCGTGCTCGGTCTGACCGGTGCCTGGCTGTTGGCCCACGGGACGACGGTGAACCAGCGGCTGGTCGACCGGAGCACCCCTGCCCTGATCGCCGCGGTGCGGCTGGACGCCTCGCTGGTGAACCAGGAGACGGGGGTGCGCGGCTACGGAATGACCGGCCATGCCGACTTCCTCGAGCCCTATCGCCTCGGGGTCGCGGAGCAGGACCGTGCCGTGCGCGAGCTGCGCCAGCTGCTGACCGCGGACGGCGAGCGCACCGCCGCCCTCGACGCGCTGCTGACCCGGGCGGACAGCTGGCACGAGAGGTACGCGGACCCGATCGTGGCCGCGCCGTCCGGCCGACCCGTGCCGCTCGCCACAGCGCAGGCGGGAGCCGGCAAGGCAGCCTTCGACGCGCTACGCGCCGCGAGCATTACCCTGAACAGGCAGCTGACCGAGGCCCGTGTGCAGGCGCGCGCCGACCTGGTCGCTGTCCGCACCCTGCGGAACTGGACCTTCGCCGCGATCGCGGCCGTGATCCTCGTCGTGGCGGTGCTGGCGTTCGTGGGGCTGCGCCGGGCCGTGTCCGGGCCGCTGGCCCGGCTTGCCGGCGATGCGGAGCGGGTCACCGCCGGCAGCTTCGATCATCCGATCCGCTCCGGTGGCCCCGCGGACATCCAGACCGTTGCCTGGGCTGTTGATCTGATGCGAAGCCGGCTCGCCGAGGCTTACACGACGTCCGAACAGGCCCGCCTGAAGGTTGATCGCCAGGCTGACGAGCTGCGTCGTTCCAACACCGACCTCGAGCAGTTCGCCTACGTCGCCTCCCACGACCTGCAGGAACCGCTTCGTAAGGTGACGAGTTTCTGCCAGCTGCTGCAACGCCGCTACGCCGGCCAGCTCGACGAGCGGGGCGACCAGTACATCGGCTTCATCGTCGACGGCGCGACGCGCATGCAGCGACTCATCCAGGATCTGCTCGCGTTCTCCCGTGCGGGCCGCGCGGATCAGCCCGCCGAGACCGTGGAACTCGAGCAGGTCTACGACCGCGCCACCGACAGCCTCGCGCTGACCGTTCAGGAGGCGGGCGCAGAGCTTTCCCACGACGTGCTCCCGGCCGTCATCGGGCATCCCTCGCACCTGGAGATGCTGCTGACGAACCTGCTCGGCAATGCCGTCAAGTTCCGCCACCCCGACCGCGCCCCGGTCATTCATGTCGGTGCCGTGCGGGCCGGCGACCAGTGGCAGATCAGCGTGACGGACAACGGCATCGGTATCGATCCTCAGTACAGCGACCGTGTCTTTGTCATCTTCCAACGGCTCCACGCCCGTGACGAGTTTCCCGGCACCGGCATCGGCCTCGCGCTGTGCAAGAAGATCATCGAATACCACGGCGGACGAATCTGGCTCGACACCGAGTACTCCGGCGGCACCCGGGTGGTCTTCACCCTGAACGCGGCCGGCCCGGCGGCAGCGGCCGGCACAGCCTCGGCCGTCTGACCGGAAGGACCGGGCCCCGGGGGTTCAGGTGCCGGCGGGTGGCCGTTCCGGCGCGCCGCTCGTGCCGTTCCCATCACCCGTGCCACTCGACCCACCGGTGTTGCCGGGCCCGTCGCGGCCCGCGTTCCGGGGGGCGAACATCATCCAGTGTGGATCTGACAGGCGTCGTCGGTGTTTCCTGGGCGGGCGTCACGGTTGTCTCCGTCCCGGACGCGAGCGCGGCTCACCCGGACCGAACGATGTCATCCCGTCTGAACAGCACGGATCACCCACATCCCGGGGGAGGTCCGAAAGTGCGTGGGATGCCGCTGCGTCGGCCAAAGCACACAGGTGGTCGGTGGAACCACCCGCACCCGGACTGTGGCAGGGCTGTCTGCCAACGCCGCCGTGTCCACAGGCCGACAGATGGCTCCCGGAGGCCGCACAGTGCGGAAATGCTCGTTCCGGCGACGGTACGCCGCACGCCGGATCAGCCGGGCCGGTCAGGACGCAGGGGCAGGGCACAGGGGCAGGGCACAGGGGACGGGGGACGGGGATGGTTCGGCAGTCGGGTGGAATGCGGGCAGCCGCACCGGTGATCGGGTCGGACGCGGCGGCGCTCGCCGTGGCGCGGAGCTACGCCGAGTCGATCGCCGACAGCGTGATCGAGCGGGACAGGTCCGGTGCCGTGCCGGCGGCGGCCCTGGCCGCTCTGGACGGCAGCGGCCTGCTGGGGGTCACCGTGCCGGCGGAGCACGGCGGGCCGGACGTCTCACCGGTCACCCTGGCCGAGGTCGTCCGCATCATCGCCGCGGTCGACCCGGCCATCGCCCAGACACCGCAGGCCCACTTCCTGTTCGTGGACGTCCTCGCCGTGTGGGGGAGTGACGACCAGCGGCAGCGGCTGTTCGCCGACGTCCTCGCCGGTGCCCGGATCGGCAACGCGCTGGCGGAGCGCGGCGGCCGGCACGCGCAGGACCTGCGCACCCGGCTGCGCGCCGACGGCGCGGGACTGCGCCTCGACGGGACGAAGTACTACTGCACCGGGTCGGTCACCGCCCGCTGGATCGCGGTCAGCGCCCTGGACGAATCGGATCGTCTCGTCGTCGCGTTCGTCGAGCGGGACGCCCCCGGCGTCGATGTGGACACCGACTGGGACGTGATGGGGCAGCGTGCCACGGTGAGCGGCACGACGACGCTGCGGGCCGCCCCCGTCGACCCGGCGCTCGTCGTGCCCTACCACCGCGCTTTCGAGGTCCCGCAGCAGCTGGGCGCCCGGGCCCAGCTGGTGCACGCCGCCATCCAGGTGGGCATCGCCGGTGGCGCGCTGCGCGACGCGACGGAGTTCGTGCGCATTCGCGCACGGCCGTTCTTCGAGGCGGCGCGCGGCGGGTGGGCCGACTCGGCCGGCCAGGACCCGCACACCATCCTGCGCCACGGCCGGCTCGTCACCCGGGTCCGCGCCGCCGAACAGCTCCTGCGCTGGGCCGCCGGTGAACTCCAGGACGTCGGGAGGCACCCGGCGGACGCCGACCAGGCCGCCCGCGGCTCCCTCGCCGTGGCCCAGGCGAAGGCGTTCGCCTGCGACATCGCCACCGAGGTGGCCAGTGACCTGTTCGCCCTCACCGGCGCCAGCGCCGCCGACGAACGCCACGATCTCAGCCGGCACTGGCGTAACGCCCGCACCCACGCCAGCCACGACCCCGTCGACTGGAAATACCATCACATCGGCAATCACGTGCTCAACGGCGTGCTCCCACCCAACCACGGTCAGCTCTGAGCGGACCGGCCCTGCGGACGGCTGAACAGCCCCGGCCTCCCAACGACGCGGCCAGGCTCTCCGGCGCGGCCGCCGGTCCGGCCAGCGGCTCGGCGTTGGCCCTACCGACCGGCAACCGGGGAGACCGTGCCTCACCTTCGGGCCCGCATCATCGACGGCATCGACCGGCTCGAGCAGATCGCGCGTGCCGTTCCCGGGCCGTCCATCTGGAACGCCCGACAGGTCGCCGGTATGACGGGGGTCGCGCTCCCGGCCGCCGAGCACGTCGCCCGGTGGAACCCGGCCGCCGTGCTCGCGTTCTGCGCCGGCCTGCGGGAGATCACCGAGCTGCACGGCTACCGGCACGACTGCGAGGGCGACAACGGGCCCTGGAGCGTCCCCGACGGCCAGGTCTGCGCCACCCTGCGCGCCACCGCGCGGATGCTCGGCATCGACCCGGACCAGCACTGAGGCAGTCCGGAGCTGACCCGGTCCGCTGCTGCCGGCGTCCGCTGCCGCCCGCGTCCGATGCTGCCGGAGTCCGCTGCGGCCCGCGTCCGATGCCGGCCCGCGTCCGGTGGCGGGTGCGGCGGAAAGCAGTGGCAGCTGTCGGCCGATGAGAAGATCCTGCGGGGATGGTCAGCGAGCCGGCGATGACGGTGTTTCCTGAGGAGCTTCTGCCGGGCACCCGCCGGGCGCTGCTGCACCGGCTGGCCGTCGGGCAGGCGGAGGGGCGCACGCCTTCGCTGGTCGGCGCCGTCGTACGGGCCGGAGAGCTGGTCTGGACTGACGGCAGGAGCATGATCGACGGGCACAGCCCCGACGCCGACGTCCAGTACCGGATCGGTTCGATCACCAAGACCTTCGTCGCGGTGCAGGTCATGCGCCTGCGTGACGAGGGCGCGCTGGACCTGGCCGACCCGCTGGAGCGTCACCTGCCCGCCGCCACCACCACTGCCACCGCCACCACCACTGCCACCGCCACCACTACGGCCGGAGCAGAGGCCGGGACGGGTGCCGGGGTCGGGTCGCTGACGATCGCCCAGCTGCTCGGCCACACCTCGGGTCTCGCGTCCGAGCCGCCCGGGCCGTGGTGGGAACGCACCCCCGGCACGCTGCGGCCACAGCTCGGTGACGTGTTCGGCGCGCCGGTGGTGCGCCATCCGGCGGGCCGCCGGTTCCATTACTCGAACCCTGGCTTCGCGCTGCTCGGCGCACTGGTGAGCCGGCTGCGCGGGCAGCCATGGGGTGAGGTGCTGCACCAGGAGCTGCTGGCGCCGCTCGGCCTCACCCGGACCACACTGACCCCGAAGCCCCCGCACGCCGGGGGCTTCGCCGTCCACCCGTGGGCGGATGTGATGCTGCCCGAGCCGTTGGAGGACACCGGCGTGATGGCGCCGGCGGGCCAGCTCTGGTCGACCGCCGCCGACCTCTCCCGTTGGGCCGCGTTCCTGGCCCGCGGCGCCGACGGCGTCCTGAGCGCCGACACCCTCGCCGAGATGCGCCAGCCCTCGTCCGGCCCGGACGGGGCGGACGACTGGACCACCGGTTACGGGCTCGGCCTGCACCTGCGACGCCAGGACGGCCAGGTCCTGTACGGCCACGACGGTTCCATGCCGGGCTTCCTGGCCAGCCTGCTGGTGAGCCCGCGGGACGACCTCGCCGCCGTCGTCCTCGCGAACGTGACCGCCGGCCCGGAGGTCGAGCTGATCGCCGCGGATCTGATCCGGATCGTCGCCGAGCACGAACCGCGGATCCCGGAGCCCTGGCGACCACTCGCGGCGGCTGATCCCGAGCTTCTCGCGCTCACCGGCCTGTGGCACTGGGGGCCGGCGCCACACCTGCTGCACCTGCGCGCTGACCGTGGACTCGAGCTCGTACCCCAGGGCGAGACTGGCCGTGGCGCCCGCTTCCGCGCCGAACCGGACGGCACCTGGACCGGGCTGGACGACTACTACGCGGGCGAGACGCTGCGCGTCGTCCGGGCGCCGGACGGCACCGCCTCCCAGCTGGACATCGGCACCTTCGTCTTCACCCGCGCGCCCTACGACCCAGCCTCGGGCATCCCCGGCGGGGTGGAGCCGGGCGGCTGGCAGACGTACTGACACGCGGGCTCCACCCCTCCGTGGTGTCAGGCGCGGCGACGGACCAGCGATCCGATGCCTCCGCCGAACAGACCGATCGCACCGAGCAGGATCCCGAAGACCCCGAAGGTGGTCGGCGTGTCCCAGGAAATGGCGGTGGTGAAAGCAAGCAGAACTCCGATCACGATAAGCGTGATCGCGGCAAGGGCACCAACTACACCCAGATCATTCATGTCGACGATCTACCCCGCAAACGCGGGTCATAACAACCAGAATCCGAGCCGGGCCGGCTGGCTTCGCCCGCCTTCAGTCGCGCTGCCGTGCCCCCGCGCCGCTGTTTCGGCCTGCGCGGGTGACCGTGCCGAGGCCGGGTATGCCGCACAGCGTCCGCACCCCCGTGGGTACCCGAAGGAGGAGTTTCCGATGAGCATGGTCGACAAAGCGAGGAATGCCCTGAAACGCTTCACGGGGCGCAGCAGGCGAACCGCGGGCCGGGTCAGCGGCGACCGGGAGATGGAAGCCCGGGGCGCCGCGGAGAAGATCGGCGGAGACGTGAAGCAGGCGGGCGAGAACCTCAAGAGCACCAGGCGCTGACCAGAACGACGAAGCTTCGCCAAGGGGCGGCGGCACCCGGCAGTTGCCGGGCGCCGCCGCCCCTTCTCCTACGCCGCCACCACCGTCGTCCGTCTCCCGCGGCGCTGCGCAACGCGAGAAGCCGACCAGCCCGTGGACTGGTCGGCTTCTCGCGTTGCGGCGTGCCGCGCGGGGCGAGGAGCTGGTGCCCCGGTCGGGTCAGTGCCGAGCGTGGGTGCGGCTGTGGCCGCGGCTCTGCACCGCACGCCAGATCAGGAGAGCGGCGATCGCGCCGATGATGGAACCGATGATCCCGGACGGCTGCAGCGCGCCCTCGCTGAGGTCATGACCGAAGAGAACATAGCCGAGCAGGCCGCCGATGAAAGAACCGACGACACCCAGAAGAATGGTTGCCGGAATGCTCATCGGGTCACGGCCCGGCACGACCAGCCGCGCCACCGCGCCTGCGATGAGACCGAGAACAATCATGCTGACAATGAACCAGAGCACGTTGACCACCTTCGTCGTGAGGAAAAAATCCGCGTCCGGGCCTCTGTGGCACACCTCGGTATCGAGAATGTGCTCTCCGGATGTTTCTCGACTGTCGGTGCTTTCGCCCCGCGCCGCTGATCCACGAGTACCCGGGCCACCGGGCAACAAACCTTTTCTCTTCCGGGTGGCTTCGCCACCCGCGACACGCGTCGCTTTCGGTGCAGGTGAGCGGACTGCCCGTGGTCGGGCGGCCCCTTCGGGCAGACCCGGTCCCGCTGGCCCCATCGGCCCGGAGCCCGCGTTCCAGAGCCCGAGGTCCGGAGGTCAGCCGGCCGGAGCCGCCGTCAGGCCGGTGACCAGCGCGGGTGTGCCCGCATCGCCGGCGAAGCCGATCTGCTCGTCGACCCGTGCCTGGTCGTCGATCCGCGCCTGGCCGGCACCTCGGGCCCCACCCTCGAACAACCGGAAAACGCGGGCGTCCCCCACAGAATCGCTCGAGACGATGCCGCAGGTCATCAATCGTTCGCCGCGGTCCCAGCCCAGTTCCTCGGGGTGGATCCCGCCGGCGGCGAAGCGTCCGTAGGGGTCGAGTGGGTAGCCGAGGTAGGCGCGGATGATGTCCGGGCAGGACCGATGGATGATCTCGCCCCACTGGTCGGGGGTGGGGTAGAGGTCGGAGATCGGGTGGTCGGCGAACAGTGAGGCCCGACCGGCCGCCTCGAACAGATGCGGGCCCGCGCACGGGACGTCGTCCACATCGGACATGGTCTTGTCCTGGTCCCAGGAGTAGCAGTGCCCGGTCAGCAAGTCGACGTTCAGGAGCTCGACGGACGGGTCCGTGGACGTCGTCGGCGACGGGGTGACGGTGTCACCTCCGGCCGCCGCGTTCCCGCCCGCCGGGTCCCTGGCCGCGGAGTCGTCGGAGTGGAGGGCGACCAGTCCCCAGATCACCGCCCCGAGAAGAACGACGTTGATCGCGATGGTGACGGCGTGGTCGCGCCAGCCTGTCCGCCATCTGCCGCCGCGATTGCTGATTCCGGGCACGCCGGCTTCTCCCTGGGCCAGAGGATCGGGGCACGTCGCGACGGATCGCGGACGGCCGCGACGGCCGAAGCTGTTCGGATCAATGTGCGCTCAACGCGGTGATCTGACTACCTTCCGCCGTGCAGCCGACCATGCTAGGGCAGGCTGCGAAGAAGTTCTCGGCTGGGGCCGGCCTCATGCCCCGGCACCTGACTCCCGGTCCGGCGTCTGCGCCGGACCGGTGCCGCGCGGTTGACGAGCTCGCGGATGCGGGCGCTGACGGCGTTCGGGCGTTCGAGGATCACCGCGTGCCCGGCGCCGGCCTCCACCGAGAGCTCGGCCTGGGGCAGGGCTTCCGCGAGTGTCCGGCTGTGTTCCAAGGGGGTCATGACATCGGCGTCGCCGACGAGCAGCAGGGTCGGGACGTCGCGCAGCACACCCGCCGCCGCCAGCCGGTCGTGGTCGAGCAGGGTGTGCAGGAAGGCGCCGACCACGGGGATCGGCGTATCCGCGATCATCGCCTCGAGTCGTCCGACCACCGCGTCCGGCACCCGGGTCGTGCCGAAGCCGAGCCGCCGGGTCAGGGCCTTCGACACCGAGCTGCCCCGCAACCTGGTCCGTTCGAGCAGCGGCGGTGAGTGCCGCATCGCGACAGCCACCCCGGGCAGCGCGCGGCGCACCGCGTTGGCAACCGCGGCGGGCAGTCCGAGAAGCGACCGGGCGAGCCCGCCCGCGCTGGTGGACAGCAGGGCCACGGCGACGACGCGGTCATCGAACAGTTCCGGGTGTGCCTCCGCCAGCCCGAGGATGGCCATCCCGCCCATCGAATGCCCGACGAGCACGATCGGGCCGGTGGGCACCCGGTCCTCGATGACGCGGCGCAGGTCGTCGGCGAGCTGGGTGATGGTGCAGTGCCCGGCGTCGGACGGTCCTGACCGTCCATGGGCGCGCTGGTCGTAGCAGACCGTCCGCCCCAGGTCGGCGAGGTTGCGGCGCTGGAAGGACCAGGCGTCCGCGGTCATGCAGAAGCCGTGCACGAAGACCAGGGTCAACTCCGCGTCGTCGGGCCCGGACTCCTCGACATGAAGAGGGACGCCGTCCGAGGCGGTCAGCGTCGTCACCCGCGGTGCCCGTGCCCGCGGTGCCTGCACGGCGGGGATTGACGGCTTCCCCCGTCCCCGCGCGTGGCCTGGTCGCGGTTTCCCAGTGACGTACCGCGCCCGCGCCGGGGTGGCGGGCCCGCGTGCAGCCCGGGTCATCAGTCCCACCTCGCCCTCTCCATCAGCTGGACAGGCTCCGCCAGCTGAACGGGAAGGACCTGCCCCTGACAGGGGGTGATAACCGGTTATGCCGCCCGAAAGCCGGGCCGCCGTGGGTGGGACGCTGGCGGCCCGGCCCGGCCCCGCCCAGCGGGGCGTGGCGGGTTCAGTTCAGGGACGGGCTGGTGCTGGCCGGCGCGTCCTTCTCGCTGCGGGGGAGGCCGGCGTCGGCTCGTTCCTTCGCGGTGCGGCGGGCGAGGACGTCATCGTCCAGTGGTCCGCTGATGCCGCCGTGCCGGGCCGGGTCACGCCACCCGGCGGCGACTCGCGCCGCGGTGTCCGCCGGTCGACGGCTGTCGTTTCCCATCAGCTCGCTCCTCTCGCGGCCGTCCGCCCGGAGACAGCGCCGGCGCTGTGGCCGGCGGGCGGCGGTAGGCACGCAGATTCCCGCCCGTTCCGCGCCAAAACGAGCGGCGGATCGATGGTGCCGGTAGTGGACAGCGGCGGCGGGAAGCGGTGAAACCTGGATTTACGCGGCCTCGCGGGGGGATACCCGTCCGAACATGGCACCGGCGTTCAAGCGGCGACGAAGCGTGTCGACGACGGTTGTCACCTTTCGTAGGAGGAGCGCGTGAGCAAGAGCGCGAAGATCGCGTACAAGCCGATCGGCCTGCTCGGCGGCCTGCTGGCCGGAACCGTCTCCGGCATGGTCGTGACGCGGGTCTGGGTGGCCGCCGCCGGCGAGGACGAGACGCCCTCGGCGCTGCGTGCGGACTACAACTTCGGCAAGGTCGTGGCCGCCGCCGCGCTGCAGGGCGCCGTCTTCGCCGCCACGAAGACCGCGTTCGAGCGTGCGGGTGCCGTCGGCTTTCACCGTCTCACCGGTGCCTGGCCCGGAGACTGATCGGAGCAGCTGTCGAACTACTACAGCGGGCAGGTGCTCACCCCCGTCGGTGGCGAGGCCAGGCCGGGCTGAGCCGGTGCGCCCCGCCGACGTCGCCCGGTCGGCAGGTGGCGCTCCCTGGCGTCAGGTCAGGTCTTCACCGTGGTGTCAGGTCTGCGTGGCGGCGTCCACGATGGTCTGCAGGGCGGGTGCGCACCGATGGACGATCGCGTCGGGGGTCATCGAGGCGATCGGTTCCAGCTCCAGGACGTAGCGGCTGAGGATCAGGCCGGCCACCTGCGAGCTGAAGGCGGCGGCGTGTTCCGGGCCGTCCGGCCCGCCGAACCGGGCGGTCAGGCGGTCGATGAGCTCCCGCCCCACCGCCTCCCGGACGAGGCGGGTCAGTGCCGGGTCCGTCATCGCCGTCGTCAGCATCGTGCGCAGCGGCGGCCCCGAGGTCGGGTCGTCCCAGACGCCCAGCATCCCGCGCAGCACGCGCTCCGCCAGCCCGTCGCTCTCCCCCGCGAGCAGGGGATCGAGGACGTCCGCCGGGTTGACGGCGAGGGACATCGATGCGGCGAACAGGCCCTGCTTGGAGCCGAAGAAGTAGCTCGGCAGGGCGCCGTCGACGCCGGCGGCGGCCGCCACTGAGCGAAGCGTCACCGCCTGGTATCCGTCTGTGAGGAACCGTTCGCGGGCCGCGGTCAGGATCCGTTCGCGCGTGTCCGAGCCGCCCGGGCGGCGCCCTCGGCCCACAGTCTTATTCTGCACTGTTGAATTCTAGCCGGACGTCTGTCACAGTCATAATTCAGCGGTGTTGAAATCACTGGAGGGCGGCCGGTCATGGCAGTCAGGGAAAGATCAGGGACCTCGGGGCCCGGGCAGGGCCCGGTCATGGTCGTGGTGTGCGTCGCGCTCGCGACCGTCGTCGCGGCGATGGCCTCGCTCAACGTGGCGCTGCCCGACATCGCCCGCAGCACCCGGGCGAGCCAGACCCAGCTGGCCTGGGTGGTCGACGCCTACTCGTTGATCTTCTCCTCGCTGCTGCTTCCGGCCGGCGCCCTCGGTGACCGTTACGGGCGCCGACGGGCACTGCTCATCGGCCTCGCCGTGTTCGGCACCGGCTCCGTGGTGGCGATGACGGTGTCGACGGCCGGTGCCCTGATCGTGCTGCGCGGCGTGCTCGGGCTCGGCGCCGCACTGGTCATGCCGGCCACCCTGTCGACGATCACCGCCACGTTCCCCGAGGCCCAGCGGCCGCGGGCGGTCGCCACCTGGGCGGCCGTGGCCGGCGGCAGCGCCGTCATCGGTCTGCTCGCCACCGGGCTGCTCCTCGAGGCGTTCTCGTGGCGGTCACTGTTCGCGCTCAACGTCGTGCTCGCGGCGGCGGCGATCGCCGGAACGCTGCGCTTCGTCCCCGAGTCGGCCGACCGGCACGCTCCCCGGCTCGACGCGGTCGGCGCGATCGTCGCCGTCGTCGGCCTGGTCGCGCTCGTCTACTCGGTGATCGAGGCGCCGAACGCCGGCTGGCTGAGTGCGCGCACCCTGGGCGGAATCGCGGCCGGCCTCGGCGTGCTCGGCGGCTTCGTCGCGTGGGAGCTGCGCCAGGCCCACCCGCTGCTCGACCCGCGACTGTTCCGGCACCGGGCGTTCTCCGCCGGCACGCTGTCCATCCTGGTGCAGTTCTTCGCCTTCTTCGGCTTCATCTTCGTCGTGCTCCAGTACCTGCAGCTCGTCCGCGGTGACAGCGCCCTGCTCGCCGCCGTGAGCATGCTGCCGATGGCGGCGGCCATGATGCCCGTCGCCCGCCAGACGCCACGCCTTGCCGCGCACCTCGGCGCGAGGAACGTCTGCGTCGCCGGGCTCGTCCTGATCGCCACGGGTCTCGTCATGCTCTCCCGGGTCGATGCCACGAGCAGCTACTGGCTGATCGTCGCGGGCCTGGTTCCGCTGGGAGCGGGCATGGGTGCTGCCATGGCGCCGGCGACGACCGCGATCACCGAGGCGCTGCCCGCGTCGAAGCAGGGCGTCGGTTCCGCAGTGAACGATCTCGCGCGGGAACTCGGCGGCGCGCTGGGCATCGCCGTCATCGGCAGCGTCCTGGCTGCCTCCTACCGCAGCAGTCTGGACCTGCCCGGCCAGCCGTCGGCTCTGGCCGAGCAGGCACGTTCGTCACTTGCCGTCGCATCCCACCTCGGCGGTGCCGTCCAGGCCCACGCGCAGGACGCGTTCGTCAGCGGCATGCGGACGGCACTGCTGTGCGCGGCGGTCGCCGTCACCCTCGCCGCGGCCGGCGTCGCCGCCCTCCTGCGGAACCACGGCATCCCGGCGTCACCGGCGTCACCGGCGTCCCCGTCCTCGCCGGCCTCCGAGGTCTCCGAGGCATCCCCCGTTCCCGGGGCTCCCGGGGCTCCCGCGGACGCCCGGACCTCGGACGAACTCCAGCCCACCACCAGGTGACCGCCAGTCCCAGGTCGCGCCCGTCGGTGACCGCCTGTCGGTGACCGCCAGGTCGCGGGCGCGACCTGGGACCGCCCGGGTGGAATCGGGGTCTCCGTCCGCGTCGTTGCTGCTCATGCCGGCTGCCCGCCATGCCAGAGGAGAGCCACTTGTCGACCAGCGGACCGACGTCGGACAGCTACTACGTGCGCACGGGCGAGCATCGATTCAAGCCCACCAGCCACGCGGGCGGCGCCTGGCACGATGACGAGCAGCACTTCAGCCCGCTCGGTGGTCTCATCGTCCACGCGATCGACCACCACACGGCGGCGCGTCCGCACGGCGAGATGGTCCTGGGCCGGATCAGTTTCGACATCCTCGGGAGTCCTGCCCTCGACGAGTGCGAGATCCGGGTGGAGACCGTCCGGCCCGGCCGCACCATCGAGCTGGTCGAAGCCACCGTGCTCATGGCTGACCGGCCCCTCGTCCGGGCCCGGGCGTGGAATCTCGCGGTGCTGGACAGCAGCAGCGTCGCAGGCGGCGGCGCCGAGCAGCTCCCGCATCCCGACACGCTCGCGCCCTGGCCACTGAGCACGGTGTGGCGCGGGGGCTACATCGACTCGGTAAACGTCCGACCGCTCACCGAGCCGCGGCCGGGACGCACCACCGCCTGGATCTCCAGCCGCGTCGACCTCGTCGCCGGGGAGGCAGCCAGCCCTCTGGCCTCCTTCGTCGCGCTCGTCGACACCGCCAACGGCATCGCCGTACGCCAGCCGCCCACCGCCTGGATGTTCCCCAACCTCGACCTGACGGTGCACCTCCACCGCCAGCCCCAGGGCAGGTGGGCGGGCCTGGACACCACGGTCGTCTTCGGTGACACCGGCCAGGGACTCACCAGCACCGTCCTGCACGACCTCGCCGGCCCGGTCGGGCACGCCCGGCAGATCCTCACCGTCCGCCCGCAGGACCCCCCGAGCCCGTGACCGCGAGCCCGTGACCGCGAGCCCCGCCCAGCTCGGCCAGTCAAGGTCGGCGTGATCGGCCCGGTCGAGGCGGTCAGCCCCGGCCACCCCGGCCCTGCGGCTCCCGCCAGCCCTGGACGACGAACACGAGCAGCATTCCCGCGAGGCAGAGCAGGCCGAGGAGCGAGATCGCGCGGTGGTCGCTGAGCCTGGCCGCGATCTGGCCCAGCGCCAGTCCGGCGAACAGCAGCACCAGCGCCGACGTCCGGGACAGTCGGCTCATGGCCGACCAGTGCCCGGGCATGCGCCGGCGGACGGCCTCGGCGACGAAGTGCGCGGCGGGCGGGCGTCGTCGTCCGCTCACGGCTCGCCCCCGGTGAGCGTCCAGCCGTCGAGAAACAGAGTGGCGAGAAGCACGGACCCGGGAAGAACCGTGACCGCCCCACCCACCGCGAAGCCGAGCGCACCGCCCGCCAGGATGCCGACGAGCACAAGCAGTGGAGCACGGCGCCACCAATGTGGGGGCAGCGGCGAATCGTCACGGAGAACGACAGGCCTGCCGTCAGACCCGAGTTCGACGTGTACGCCGGGACGGGAGGTCAGCTCATACCCCTTCGGTGGTGTCCGCCGGACCCTCCCGACGGGCACGAGACGGACGCCGCCGGGCAGCTCGATGACGAGCGGTCCCGTCGGCCCCGGGCGCGCCGGCTTCCCCCGCACCATCACTCGGACGTTCTCCGGTGTTTCTTCGACCGCCGGATGCCACATCACCCGCTGCCAGCCGTACGGCACCGGGTTTCCGATTTCGCGCAGCATGAGCCAGGTAGTCGGATGGGTGAGGCCGGTCCTCTCGATCCGCCGTCCGATCCGGGCGTCAGCGACCATGGTGCGCCCGGGCTGGGTGGCGGAATGCCGGAAACGCAGACCCCGTACCCCCCACCACAGCGGCACGACAATCACGGCGACACCCGCGTCGGCGATGAACATGCTCGTGAAGATTTGTGTCTGCCAGGCGGTGTAGGCGGCGATGACCGTGAAGCCGACCAGGCTGGCCGAGATCCCGAGCAGTGCCGCCCGCAGTACCGGGCTGCGGCCGAGCCGGCCCGCGTTTCCTGCCTCGGCGGTCGCGGCCTCGGAGAGGGGCCGGGAACGGGTGTTCATGGATATCCGGGAAAGGGCATATCGTCCCCTTTCGGGGTAGCGTGAAGAAATCCACCACGGCACGCCAGATGGAATGTCAGCACCTCGGCGGATGGTGAGTCAGAAATGGCTGCGGCCGGGCGTCGGCCCAGGCAGAGCAGCGATATCGGCGATCAGAGGCCTCCAGGGGAAGTCGGCAAATACGGCTTCGGACAGCACAAACTGCTTCGCCGACCAGACTTCCCGGCACACCGAGAGCCACTTTATCGACTTATCTCCGCACTCGCAATCGATGCACGCCTTCCCGCGCCTCCCGTCGGGGGCGTTTCGGTGCCGGGGGTCCGGGGACGGGCTCGTCAGGAACGGGTGATGCGACGGGCGGGAACAGGCGGGAGAGCGACGATGAAGGCAGTGACATGGCACGGCCGGCGGGACGTGCGGGTCGACGAGGTGCCCGACCCGCGGATCGAGCAGCCGGGTGACGCGGTCATCCGGGTGACCAGTACCAACATCTGCGGGTCGGACCTGCACCTCTACGAGCCGCTGGCGGCCTTCATGACGCCCGGCGACATTCTCGGCCACGAGGCGATGGGTGTCGTCGAGGCGGTCGGGGACGACGTCGGTGACCTCACGGTGGGCCAGCGGGTCGTCGTGCCGTTCCAGATCTCGTGCGGCGCATGTTTCATGTGCCACGAGCAGCTGTACTCGCAGTGCGAGACGACGCAGGTCCGCGACCAGGGGACGGGGGCGGCCCTGTTCGGGTACTCGAAGCTCTACGGGCAGGTTCCCGGCGGGCAGGCCCAGTATCTGCGGATTCCGCACGCCGACGCCACGCACATCAAGGTCCCCGAGGGTCCGGCCGACGAGCGTTTCGTGTACCTGTCGGACGTCCTGCCGACCGCGTGGCAGGCGGTGCGGTACGCGGCGGTCCCCAAGGGCGGGACGGTGGTGATCCTTGGCCTCGGCCCGATCGGGGACATGGCCGCGCGGGTGGCGGCGCACGAGGGTGCCCGGGTCATCGCCGTCGATCTGGTCCCCGACAGGCTCGCCCGCGCCGCCGCCCGCGGCGTCGAGGTGCTCGACCTTCGGCAGCACCGCAACGATCTCGGGGACGTCCTGCGTGACATGACCGCGGGGCGGGGGCCGGATTCGGTGATCGACGCGGTCGGGATGGAGGCCCACGGCACGCCGGTGGCCCGGGCGATGGTCCAGGTCGCCGCTCGCCTGCCGGCCGCGGTGGGGGCGCCGCTGGCCCGGACCGCGGGTGTCGACCAGCTCGGCGCGCTGCGCTCGGCGATCGACATCGTCCGCCGCGGCGGGACGATCTCGCTGAGCGGCGTGTACGGCGGGATGGCCGACCCGCTACCGATGATGACGTTGTTCGACAAGCAGATCCAGCTCCGGATGGGCCAGGCGAACGTCCGCCGGTGGGTGCCGGAGATCCTGCTGCTGCTCACGGACGACGACCCGCTCGGCGTCGACGGGTTCGCCACCCACGTCCTGCCGCTCGACGAGGCACCCCAGGCCTACGAGATGTTCCAGCGCAAGCAGGACGGTGTCGTGAAGGTCGTCCTGCGGCCATAGTGCCGTTGCCGTGACCGGCGGGGTTCGCCCCGGCCGGTCACGGCGCTGTCGGCTTTGCTTCGGCGCTGTCGGCTTCGCTTCGGAAGGGTCAGGAGGCCTCGAACACCGGATCCAGGAAGAACCGGGTCCAGGCGATCCGCCCGTCGGCGGCCCCGGAGATGACCACTCCGCGGATCAGGGTCGCCGCCCCGTCCGTCGCGGTGCCGCGCATCTCCCACTCCGACCAGGTCTCGGCTCCGTCCGAGGTCGAACGCAGGACGTCCGCGTGGAGATCGGGAGTGCGCGCGAGGATGGCCGTCCAGTTCTCGCGGACCTTCTGGTTGCCGGTGAACCCCTGGGAGGGGTGCAGCGGCACCTCGGTGCGGTAGTCCTCGGTGAAGCACGCGGCCACGGCGGCCGGATCGTGCCCGTTGATCGCGTCCCGCAGCCGGACGATCGAGGCGTCGTGATGGGTCGAGGTCATGATCGAGGTCATGGTGAACCGATTCTCCGATCGAGAGGGTTCAAACCGTGGATCAGGCGCCGGTGGTCAGGGGCGGCGGCCGACGCCGGTGAGGACCTCGCGCACCCGGCCTGCGGGTGTGCTCGGGGCGAGGGCCGCGGTGCCCTCGCCGGCGCCCTGTCGGAGTCCGACGAGGAAGCTCTGCAACGCGGTGTGGGCGTCGTGCCGTGGTACCCAGCCGAGTTCCGTCCGGGCCCGGGTCGTGTCCATGAGGGGCAGGCGCAGGACGGCGTCGAGGAGCCCGGGTTCGGTGGGTACCAGGTGCAGGCGCCAGGCCGCCGCGAGCGCTGCCCGCGCCGCCTTCGCGGGCAGTCGGACGGTCCGGGCGTCGAGGGCTTCGGCGAGGAGCCGGCTGTCGACCACGGGATCGGTGGCGATGTTGAACGGCCCGCGCACGGTCCGCTCGGCGGCGAGCCGGTAGGCCTCGCCCACGTCCTCGGCGTGCACCACCTGGAAACGCAGCCCGGGCAGGTCGGGGATCACCGGCACCGTGGCGGGCCGGACCAGCGCGCCGGGCAGGAACGGCCCGGCGAACAGGCGTCGCTGCTGGCTGGCCGCCCGCCGCTGGAAGATGAATCCCGGGCGGAGCCGGACCACCCGCATGGCCGGATGATCACGTTCGAAGGTGTCGAGGACCCGCTCGACGTAGGCCTTCTCCCGGGTGTAGGCAGCGCCGGGCCAGCCATGGGTCGGCCAGCTCTCGTCGACGGCACGGTCCTTCGGCCCGGGTGAGTACGCCCCCACCGACGAGGCGCACACCAGCGCCGGGACTCCCGCCCGCGCCGCGGCCTCGAACACCCGGGTGCTGCCGAGGACGTTGGTCCGCCAGGTCGTCAGCGGATCGTGCGTCGGCTGAAACAGCCACGCGAGGTGCATGACCACGTCGGTGCCGGCGAACACGTCGTCCAGATCGTCCTCGGCGACGTCGGCCGCCACCCAGGTGCTCTTGTTCGTGCTCCAGGGCGGCGGCCGGCGGGCCACACCGGTGACGCGGGCGATCGCGGGTGCGCGGTCGAGAGCCGCCAGGATGCTCGTGCCGACGTTGCCGGACGCCCCGACGACGACGACCCGGACCCCGGAGGGGGACGTCCCGGGGGCGGGCGTTCTGATGATGGACGTCCCGGTGGGGGTTTCCGGCGAGCTCTGCACCTGGTGCCTCCTCGTCCTGGTGGTCTCCCGTACCGGCAGGGTCGCCGCTCAGGAGCAGGCAAAACACGGCGGGCCCCGCGGAAACTCGATGGATCAGCCTCACGATCCGCCCTAGGGTCCGGAGTGTGACGGAGGTAAGCGGCACAGCCACGGACACCTACGAACCCGTGCGCGCGGTCCTCGCGGCCCAGCTCGACGCCGACGACACCGAGGCCGGGGCCTCGGTGGCCGTCCACATCGACGGCGAACCGGTCGTGGACATCTGGGGCGGATACGCCGACGACGCCCGCACCACTCCCTGGCAGCGGGACACGATCGTCAACGTCTGGTCGACGACGAAGACGATGACTGCCCTGTGCGCGTTGATCCTCGCCGACCGCGGCCTGCTCGACCTGGACGCGCCGGTCGCCCGGTACTGGCCGGAGTTCGCCGCGGCTGGCAAGGAGAACCTGCTGGTCCGCCACGTCGTCTCGCACACCGCCGGCCTGCCCACGCTGTACGGCCGCCGGACGATCGCGGATCTGTACGACTGGCAGGCTGTCACGGAGCGGCTGGCAGCCCAGGCCCCGGAGTGGGAGCCGGGCACCGCCGCCGGCTACCACAGCATCACCCAGGGCTACCTGGTCGGCGAGGTGGTCCGCCGGGTCACCGGCCGCACGCTCGGGACGTTCTTCGCCGAGGAGGTCGCCGGCCCGCTCGGCCTCGACTTCCACATCGGGCTCGCGGCGGAACACGACCACCGCGTCGCTCCGGTGATCCCGCCCCCGTCGGAGTTCGCCCATCCCCCGGAGGAGACGGGCCAGGAGGGCGATGGCCAGGAGGGTCAGGGTGACGAGACCGAAGGCGGCCCGCGGCTCTACGCCTCGGCAGCGAACACCGTCGCCTGGCGGCGGGCGGAGATCCCGGCGGCGAACGGGCATGGGAACGCCCGCTCGGCCGCCGCCGCGCAGTCCGTGCTGGCCTGTGGCGGATCCGTGCGCGGGGTGCGGCTGCTGTCGGAGGCGGGCTGCGCACGTGCCTGGGAGGAGCAGTTCCGCGGTGTGGACCGTGTCCTGGGCGGCGGCCCGGTCTGCTATGGCATGGGGTACCGGCTGGAGGGCCGGGCCTGTTCCTGGGGTGGCTGGGGCGGCTCGATCGTGCTGTTCGACCCCGATCACCGCATGGCCGTGTCGTACGTGATGAGACGGATGCGCGAAGGCGACAGCCGTGGCCTCGAGGTCATTCTGGCCACGTACGACTGCCTTACCCGCTGACGACCTGGGCCAGGTGGTGCTGTAGATCACCGCGGTCGGCGGGCTCGGAAATCTGCTCGGTAATCTGCTCTGTGGCGTGACGAACCTGCTCCACGTGTTCGGGGCCGCCCAGCTGCTGGCGATTCTGAACGCGCTGCTCGGGCGGTGACCGGCTCGTTCCGCGGCCGCCCCGGGCCGGGGGCTTCGCCGGCCCAGGACGGCCGCGTACTCAGAGCCAGACGCTCGGGAAACGCGGCTGTGGGCCCGCCCCGAGGTCGGCCGCCGCCTCCGCCCAACGAGATCGGGTGGGTCGGCCGGGCCTCGGAACGGACGGCCTCACGTCGACGTCGCCGCGCCAGCCGCGCGCCGTGCACCGTGCCGACACGGAGCAGGAGGACGCCGATCAGCAGTGCGGTCGCGGTGGGAGCCTCCTCGCAGTGCGGGCCCATCGTCCAGCACAGCACGCCGAGGACGAGCGGCGGAACCAGGCAGGACCTGTCCCTGAACACCATGGGCGTCCTGCCGGCCACGACGTCACTACAGGCGCCGCCACCCACCGCCGTCAGCGCGGCGAAACCGAGTGTCGGAACGATGCCCAGCCCGGCGTTGCGCGCGGCCTGCGCGCCGATGTAGGAGAAGGCGACCAGTCCCACCGAGTCCAGGATCTCCATGGGGGTGGAGATCCGGTCGACGTGACGGCGCCCGGCGAGGGCGAGCGTCACCGCGACCATGACCGCGTACACGTAGGCGTAGTCGTGGAAGTAGGCCGGCTGGCGGTCGAGAAGAAGGTCGCGGACGGTTCCGCCACCAAGCGCCGTGAGGGTGCCGCACGTGATGACACCCCAGAGGTTCAGGCGGCTCTCCGTGGCGCTGCTTGCGCCGAAGAACGCGAAGGCGAAGACGCCGACGAGATCGAGCAGTCGAATATCCACGCTCAGCGCGCCCCAAGGTGCATTGCGGCTCCTTCTTCGAGGCCAGGTGTTCCACGCCGTCGTGGGCCCGTACTTCGTCGGCGATTCCCCGGTGATATCTGCGGGACTCGCCCACCCCTACTCGTCCGGAGGCGTTGTTTCTAGCTGCGCGACAACCGTACCGCCCTGCTCTCCGGCTGGGTAACGACAGACCGGAGCGGTACATCACAGCGGTGTGAGTGAACCGTTCGCACGCGCTGGACGTCAGGAAAAGGCGCACCGTGTTGCGCTCGCGCGGCGCGGTCCTCACCCGACGGTGAGGACGACCTTTCCCGGTGCGTGGCCCTCCTCCTGGTAGGCGACGGCCGTCGGCATCTCCTCGAACGGGTAGGTGCGGTCAATGACCGGCGTCACCTCGCCGCTCTCGAGGAAGCGGGTCAACGTCACGAGATTCGCCCGGTTCTCCGCGCCCGTGCATCTGCCGATTTCGGCCATGACCATCCGCTGGGGCACGAACGGCGACTGGGCTACGGCGGCGAAGACATGGCCGGCTGGCTGCACCCATCGGCCGGCGTTCCCGCCGACCGCGACGAAGGTCCCGCCCCTGGTCAGCACTCGGCGGCAGGCCGCAGCCGGGCGGCTCCCCGCGTTGTCGATCAGCAGCTCGTAGGGCTGTTCGGCCCGGGTGAAGTCGGCCGTGGTGTAGTCGACGACCTCGCTCGCGCCGAGGGAGGAGACCAGCTTCGTGTTCCGGGTGCTGCAGACACCGGTGACCTCCGCACCGAATGACCGAGCGAGCTGCACCGCGAACGTGCCCACCCCACCCGACGCGCCGTTGACGAGAACACGCTGCCCGGCCTGGAGTCGCCCCTGGTCGCGCACGGCGAGCAGCGCCGTGCAGGCCGCCAGCGGTACCGCGGCCGCCTGCGCGAACGACAGGTTCGCCGGCTTCGGCGCCAGCTCGTCGGCCCGTACGCACACGTACTCGGCGAAGCCACCGTGGCTGAGCAGGGCGAACACCTCGTCGCCCGGTTCCGGACCCGTGACGCCCGGCCCGAGGGCCTCGATCTGCCCGGCAACGTCCGCCCCCAGGATGGGGAACCGCGGCCGGCGCAGCCCGACCCCGCCACCCATGACCCGCGCGAGATAGGGCTGACCGCGCAGGTGGTGCCAGTCGTACGGGTTCACGGAGGTGGCGTGTATCCGCACCAGCACCTCTCCAGGCCCGGGAGTGGGCCGGGGGACCTCGGTGAGCCGCAGGGAGTCGGGCGGGCCGAAACGGTCGCAGACGAAGGCCCGCATGGTGGCGGTCGTGGTGGTGCTCAATCGACGCTCCTGAGGATCTTCTCGATCGACGCCGTCCGGGTGCGCAGCTCGGAGACGTCGGTGGCCACCCGCTGCTGGGCGTCCAGGGTGTTCTCGGCCAGCTGCTCGAAACGCCCGACGAGCTGTCGCAGATCCTCGGTCTGGACCGTACGCAGCTTCGTCTTGCGGTAGTCGACGGTGAACCACAGGACGGCGACGATCACGACCGTGACAGCCGTCATGAAGCCGACGGCGGCGATCGCCTCACCGCTCCCGAGATTTTCTGCGGCGATGTACATCAGGGACTCTCCTTGGGAGCGGGACCCTTCTCCGGGTCAGGGGCGGTCAGGGTGCGGGCTGCCTCGGCGAGGGCCGCCGCGGTCAGGTGGAGGTCGAAGTCGGTGATCTCGTAGTACTTCATGGCCTTGCCGTCGTCGGAGAGCTCGAGGCTGCCGGCGACCAGGCCCGCGCTTTCCAGGCGCTGCAGGTGCATGTGGAGCAGGGGACGACTGACCCCGATCTCGCGGGCCAGGTGACTCACGTAGTCCCGCCCGCCAGCCAGCGTCGCGACGATGCGCAACCGCAGTGGGTTGGCCAGCGCCGCCAGGATCGTGACCAGCTCGTCGCCGGTCGGCCGGTCTCCTGTCATGGCCCTCCGTCATGTGTAAGAAGTTTCTGACAGGTGAAACGATAGCATGACGAAGGAGGAGTGCGGAAGGGTGCGGGGACATACGGTCACGGGCTCCAGCCCCGACCTGAACGGGAGAAAACCCCGCGCGTCAGCGCGTTCTGGCAGGCCAGCGGGCCCGCAGGCAGCCAGCAGGCACACCCCTGCCTCTGCCGGCCCGCCGCCCGGGCCCGCCTACCGTCGCCGCTGACATCCGGTCATGGACCCGGCTCAGCGCTTCGACCCGGACGCCCCGACCGGCTCGGTTGCCCCGGCCGGCTCGTCAAGCTCGTCGGGCTCGTCCGACGTCGGCCTGTCCATATCGCCGTCATCGCTCGTTGCCTGTGCGGTCGCCGCATCCGGTGTCTCCGGCGAAGCCTCGCTGGAGGCCTCACCGGATGCTTCCTGCGAGGTCTCGTGGGATCCGGTCTCGCGGGATCCGGACTCGTCCTCATCCTCGTCCGGTGAGCGCACGACCTCTCCGTCGCGGATCTCACCCCGCCAGGAGCCGGTGGCCTCTCCGCGGGTCATGATGAAACGGCGGAAATGCTTGAGATCCAGCCGGGTTCGCCGCCCACCGGCGCGCCACAGGTTTCCCGTCTTCTCCATGAATCCGCTGGGGTGGTACTCCATGGCCAGGAGCACGCGCGTCAGGTCGTCGGCGATCGGGTGGAAGGTGATGACACCGTTGACCGAGCCCTTCGCTCCCTCGGAGGTCCAGGCGATTCTGCGGTCGGGAACCTGTTCGGTCACCTTCGCCTGCCAGGTGCGCCGTGACCGGAAGACCTTGACCCGCCAGTTCTGCTCGGTCTCGCTTTTCGTCTCGACCCCCTGGACGCCCTTCATGAACTTGGCGAACTCCGGGTACTGGGTCCACTGGTCGTAGGCGACGGAGACGGGAACGCCGACGTCGACCGCCTCCTCGATGTTCGTCGCCTTGGCCGGGCCACCTTTACCGCCGCCCTTGCCCTTGGCGCGGCCGAGGGCCCCCTTGACCTTGTCCTTGATGTTTGCCATGGCCGTCCCGGCCGCAGCCTTCAGCGGGGACTGGCCCTCGGCCAGCTTCCCGGCGCCTCTGGCGAGCGACGTGATCTGCCCGCCGGAGTCGCTGAGATCGTTGAGCTTGCCCGCGCCGGAGGTGAGCCGCTCGCTGAGCTGCCCGACCAGCCGGCTGCCGCCCGCCTTCGCCAGGCTTCCCGCCTCGTCGGCGAGCCTCCTGGTCGCCGGATTGTTCATGAGGGCGTTGACGAGGCCTTTCGGTTGCTCCGCCGTCCGTGTCATCGCGAGCCTCCCGCGCTTGATGGCTGCGTCAGCTGCTCGAGCGGGCCGCGGAGTGCCTCCCGGCGCCGCCCGGCGGACCTGCCCGGGACCTGACGTTCGGCGGCGGAGCCGGTCTCACTCCTGCCCCCGTCCCCGTCCTCGTCGTCCTCGTCGCGTTCGTCGGTGTCGCGCTGATCGGTCGCCTGGTCCGTGCCCGTCTCGTCCTGGCCGCCCTGATCACTGCGGGTGCCGGAGGTGGCCGAGCGGAGGACTGATCCGACAACCTTCCCGGCCGCTCCGCCGCCCTCCTCGACAGTCTTCGCCGTGTCGCCCAGTGCCGACGTCAGGCGTTCGGTGCGCTCCGCCAGTGTCTGGGAGAGCCGATCGAGCTGGCTCTCGTACACCGCCGTCGCGGCGCGCCGGCCGGCTTCCGCTGCCGGTCCCCTGATCTGGCTGATCAACTGGCCGCCCTCCTCGGAGTGCAGCAGCCGCACCGCCTGGTCCCGCAGGACGTCCTTCGCGTGGAAATTGCGGCCGGAAACCCACAGCCCCAGGCTGATGGCAGCCTTGCCCTTCTTCGTCCGACCGAGGACATAGCCTGCCACGAGCGCCAGAGCGCATTTGACGTTGCTCATCAGAATTCCTTTCTCTGCCGGCCGTTCCCGCCGCGGCGGCCTGTCTCAGATCGATCCGCCGTGCGACCCCAGCCCCACCGGCCCGACCCGCCGAACGAGTCGTCGGAGGTGCCGCCCGGCGCCTCGCCGAAGGAGCTGCCAAAGGAATCGCCAGAGGAGCGGTCGACGGATCCGCTGAAGGAGTCGCCGCCGGGGTCGGCGTCGTGGGGATCGGTGAGCACGCGGGCAGGGAACTCGACGAAGTCGACGGCGGGCAGCGGTCCCACGTACTCGACGGTGAGGGACGGATGGGTCGCCCGGATCCGGTCCACGACGGCGTCGAAGTCGTCCAGCGCGTCGGCGGGAACGAGGAAAGCCCAGCTCAGGGCGGGATCCTCCGGCCCGCCATGATGCCGGCGCGGCCGGTCCGCGCGTGCCAGCGGGCGCAGCTCGTCGAGGATCTCCTCCGCCTGTTCCGTGCGGCGCGCGGTGACGAGCTCCGCGATCCGCTGCCCCAGCTCGATCCGGCCGTCCAGATCCGCCGGGGGCGGGGCGTGAGCCAGCGATGTGCCGGCCACCGCCTCGGCGAGCTCGGTCTGCTCCGCCTCCTCGACGTCCAGGTGCAGCTCGACCAGACCGTCGATCGCGTCCAGGCGCTCGGGAAGGCTGTCCCGCACCGGGTCGAGCACCTCGGCCCGGACGGCGCCGTCGTCCGGCGCGAGCGTGCCCAGCCGCACCGGCAGCACCGGGCCGTCGGCGAGCAGCCGCTGGAGGATCTCCAGGTGCCGGACGGCATCCTGCTCCCCGAGCTCACCGATGTCCTCCGTTGCGCTGACGACCGCGGCGAGCGGGCCGGAGCGCACCAGCCGCAGCGGCGCGGGGGGATGGCCGATGCCGAGCGCGGCGTCGGCACCCTGCGCGGGGTCCAGGAGGGGATGGCCGGCCCGGACGATTCCGTAGAGCACGACAGGCATGGTGCTCACCTCTCCCGGCCGCCGCGACGCTCCGCCGGCGCGGTCCGCCCGTCGGGCCGGCCACGCCCGTTGTGCGCGGCGGAGACGGTGTCGGCGTCGGACGGCGATCCGCGGAGTACCTCGGCGGTGTCCCGGAGCCCGCCCAGGGCACCCTTCACACGGTTCCGGCTCGTGCCGTCGGTGACTTCGCGCATCAGCCCGGGCAACCCCGCCACCTGTTCCTTGGGCTGGATGTCCAGCCGGTTCACGGCCTCGGCGAACCTGAGGTAGGTGTCGACACTGGCGATCACGATGCGTGCGTCGATGGTAAGAATCTCGATGCCCACGAGGGCGACGCGTACATAGGCGTCGATGACGATGCCCTTGTCGAGTACGACGTCGAGGACGTCGGCCAGTCCACTCGGCCTGGGCGCCCGTCCCATGGGATAGCTGGCGACGGTCATGGCGGTGTCCTCGCCTTCTCCCGGAGGCCCGGCCTCCGAGCGCTTGCCCTGGGCTCGCCCGCCTCCGGGCCGGCCGATCGCGCCCTTACGCCGCCCCTGCCTGCCCGCTCCTGGCGGGAGATGCCCCTGCTGTCCGGTCGTTCGACCCGCCTGTCCGGCCGTGCGCGCGCCGTGGAGCCGGGCGTCCGGGGTGTGCCGGTCCGGGGGGCGGTCCGACTGTCGTCAGCGGCAAGGATCCTGCCGGCGCGCGCGACGGCGGCGTCGGCATCCTGGGCCGACAGACCCAGCGACTCCCGCACCTGCACCAGGCTGGCGCGGATCTCCAGCAGTGCCCGCCCGAGGTCGTCGATCTGCGCGGCGGTCAGCCCGCCGCCCTCCATCCGGCGGATGGCCTGGCGTTCCAGTACCTCGCGCAGCAGTTCCAGGACCACCACCACGAGCTGACCGAGCCCGCGCCCCACGTCATCGGGGTCCGCGTCGAGCCGCAGGCACCGGCCGTCATCGCGCCCGGCGGTCGTCATGGCCGGACCTCGCCGCTTCCTTCGATGCTTCCTTCGATGGCTGTCTGGACGCCGACCAGCAGCAGGCGGAGATCGACGCGCAGCAGGTCCACCCCGGCGAGGGCGACGACCACGTCACCACTGACGACCGCGCCGGTGTCGACCAACCTGTCCAGCAGGTCCGCGAGCGGCTGCGCCGAGCTGCGGGCGGATCGCCGCCCCGGGCGGCTCCCCGGCCGCGACCGGGCACCGGCGCCACCGCCCGGGTACCCGCCACCGCCCCGGTAATCGTTGCCGCCCCGGTACCGCGGCGTCGGGACGAATCGCTGATCAGCCACTCTCCTCACCTGATCCGATCTGGTCACCTGGGCCGCGCCGAGGCGCTGAACCCGGCGCGGCTGAACCCGTCTCGTGGACAGAGTCGACCTGCCCGTTCCCACCCAGCGTCAGATGGACGAAGGAGTAGGGCGGCCACGGCCCCGAAACCGCGCAGAGATACCCGGCCTCCTCAAGGGGCGGACCCAGCCGTTCAGCGGCGTCGAGGAACCGCTCCTCCTCGTCGCGCTCGACGAGGTAGGCGCCGTCGAAGACCCGGTCCGGCCGGCCGGGGCGACGGGCCGCGTCACGCGCATGGGCGAGCAGCTCCCGATGTGTCCGCTCGATGAGTCGGGCCACCTCGTCGCGCCGTCGCTCCTCCTCGTGCAGCTCGTCCCGCCGGGCCGCGAGGTATGCGGTGCCTGCCCCCGCGCCAGCGGTGCCGTTCGCCCCGGCCGTTGTGGTCGTCCCGTCCGTCCCCGCTGCGGGTGCGGCGGCCGTCGGCGTCTCGGCCTGACCCGCTGTGTCGATCCGGAAGCCCCACTCGCGCGCGCCATGGAGCGCGTCGAGCGCACGCGGCAGCTCATGGTCAGGGTCGTCGAGAACGGCGGCCGCCTCGTCCTCGCCGGGGAGCACAGTCCCGAACCGGAGCGGCAGGACGCCCGCGCGATCCTGCAGCTCCCGCAGGACCTGATCGTGGCCGCGGGCCAGGGCCGCGAGACGCCCGGTCTCCGACAGATCCTCCTCGACGTCCCGCAGCAGGCCCGGATCGATGGCTGAGACCACGAGCGAGACACCACCGCGCGTGACGGTATGGACGTCTGTTCCCTCAGCGAGGCCGGGCAGGCCCGCAACCTCGGTGTCGGAGCGGACGATCCCGTAGGCGTAGAGCACCCGCGCCTGCTCGATGCCCCAGGGTGACCGGCCGTCGCGGCCGGCTGGCCCGGCATCGCGGCCGGTGGGCGCGGGGCCGCCGCGATCGGCCCGGTGATGTTCCCGGCGTTCCCGGCGTTCCGGCGCCGGCTGGCGGGCCGGGTGGCCCGGGTCCCACCGATCCTCACGGACTTCCGGGGCCGGTGGGACGGGCCACGTCATCGCCGCGCCCGGCCCTTCGCAGGCGGCTCTGGTTATCGCCTGCGCCAGGAGCTGGGCGAGTTGCCCGCGCGCGACCTCGCGGGCTTCGGCCACGGCTTCGGCCATGACGCCGGGCGCGAGCCGGGCGGCCAGCTCGTCGAGGCCGCTGACATCAGCGTCCGCCGGGGCCACCGTCACGCCTCCGTCCGTCACGCCTCCGTCCGTCCTGCCTACGCGCGTCCTGCCTACGTGCTTCAGGCCTACGTTCTGAGTCCTCGACCCAGAACGGCCGCGGGCCGTCGCGGCGGATACCCGCCTCCGCGGGGAGGGCCGCCTCGGCGGAGATACCGGCGGGCGGGTCCGCCCGGGATTCGACCGCAACCTCGTCCCGGTACGGGAGGCCTTCCCGCGCCGAGCTTTCGAGCGAGGCAAGCCGCGTACGGAGCTCCTGGTTCTCCACGTGGAGCGCCTGCATGGTCTCGTCCCGCAGTTCCCGCTCCTGCTCCTGCTGCCGCGACTGTGCCTCGCGGCTGTAGAACGGATCCGTGGTCCACCAGTCGAGGCCCATTTCGCGTGCGGTGTCGGCCGATGCGATGAAAAGGCGCAGTTTGAGCGTGAGTAACTCAACATCGAGGACACTGATGACGACGTCTCCGACGATCACGACTCCCTTGTCGAGAACTCTCTCCAGCACGTCGGCGAGGGAGTCCGAGTGCGACCCGCTCAGCGCGCGCAGCCGCGGGGGCCCTGCGAGAGATCCGCGATCGACCGTCATGATGCACGTTCTTCCGAATATCAGCGGTGCTCCGAATATCCGCTCCGCGGTGCCACCCGACGGCTGCGCCTGGCAGCCGCGCTGAGCGCTCGGAGATCAGGGATCAGTCGGTGGCGCCGCGCACGAATCTCCGCAACCGCTCGTAGCCGACCAGGAAACCCTGCTCGTCGACGTCGAGCCGGTAGGTGGCGAGCACGCTGGTTGTCGACGGGATGCGTTCCAGCTCAGTGAGATCCACCAGCAACGACCAGCCCGCGTCCGTCCGGCGTGCCCCGGTGACCCGTTCGGGAGCCTGGCCCACCAGATCCCCGAACTCCGCGAGTGAGCGACTGAGCAGGGCGCTGAGTCCGTCGTGTCCGCTCATCTGGCGCGTCCGCACGCCGTTGTCCGCGGAGTCGTCGCGTGGCATGACACCCACCGGGGTGATATGTCGGCCGTCCCGGGCTCATGGCGGCGGGCCGACGACAATGTGGCGCCCTCCCCCTGCCCGACCAAACCTGCCGCAAACCCGCCGTCCGGCCTGCGCAGAGCCGCCGCCCGGCCGCCGCCCGCCCCGGGACGGTCGGTGTTTGGCGGCGTCTGGCGACGGAACGAGTCAGAGGGTGGGGAGCAGAAACCCCACAGCATCAGCGAGCAGTCGGCCGTGCACGGAGGTTCTGCGCGGAGGCCTCATGGCATGTTTCCGTGCGGGCGTGTCCCACGCGAGGCCGGAGCACTGTGACGTCATCAGCTGATCGTGATGTCCCCAGCGCACATGGCTGGCGAGGGACCGCGACGCCAGCTGACCCGCTCAGGCCGCAGGCCGCACAATCAGTGGACCGGGGAGCCGGACTTATGAGCTTTGATCCTCTGCACGAGAAGGGCATCGCCCTCGACGACCAGGTGCGCAACTGGTCGGAACTGAACGTCGCACCCTACGACCGCAACGAGGTCGACCCCTACACCCGGTGCCGGGTGATCGCGATGAACGGCATCGAGGTCGAGAGCATTCTGTTCAGCCACCAGTTCAACCGGCACACCGACGTGTCGGAGGTCAAGGAGGTCCTGGCCGAGAGCAGGGCCCTCGAGCAACAACAGCAGAAGGTCGTCAACTGGCTCATACCCGGCGACGAATCGACGTTGGAAGTCACCCTCGGATACGAACAGGTGGCCGTCGACCTGACGGCCTGGCTCGCCCGCAGTGAGCCGGACCCGTATCTGAAGCAGACCTATGACTTCGGCCTGGTCGAGGATTTCGACCACCTGTACCGGTACGCCAACCTCTACGAGCTCCTGGAGGGCAGGACCGCCGAGGGGATCGTGCAGCAGCTCACCGAGGTGATGCCGGGCCGCCCGACCGCCAACGAGCACCGGCACCCGCGGGACAACATCCGCCGGCACCTCGACGCGCACACCACCGATCCGCGCAGCCGCCTGCACGCCATCACCATCACCGCGGCCGAGCAGCAGACCATGAACTTCTACATGAACATCGGCAACAGATACATGGAGCCGCTGGCGCGGTCGCTCTACGCGGAGATCGCGATGGTCGAGGAGGAGCACGTCACCCAGTACGAGTCGATGCTCGACCCGGCCGAGAGCTGGTTCGAGCAGCTCGTCCAGCATGAGTACAACGAGTGCTACATGTACTACTCCTTTGCCGCCCAGGAGCCGGACCGGCGCATCCGGGACATCTGGGAGCTGCACCTGGCGATGGAGATCGGGCAGCTTCAGGCGGCGACCGAGCTGCTGAAGCGGTACGACGGCCGGGAGCCCGAGGAGATCCTGCCCACGGCGCTGCCGGAGCCCGTCCGGTTCGAGCCCAACAAAGAGTACGTGCGGGACATCCTCGCGGACCAGGTTGACCTGACGAGCCTCGGAACGGGCTATGTCATGGACTCCCACCGCCGGTTCCAGGAGCGCCAGGCGAAGGTCAACGCGGGTGGGGTGCCCAGCGAGCAGGTCATCGACGACCACCGGCAGCGGTTCGGCACGGACTACCGGCTGGAGACCGAGGGCCCGCACCCGGTGGAGCGGCTGCGGGCCGAGTCGTACGCACGTTCGACCTGACAGGAGTGAAAATGCCAGTCACCGTGGTACGCCCCGAGACCGGAGCCGTCATCCGGCCCGGACCGATGGTCACCGTCTCCCCGCTGCGCGAGGTCGCCGAGGACGACTACGGCGACCTCGCCCGAGACACGGGCCTGCACGGGCCGTTTCTGGCCGATCAGCTCTCCGCGTTCGTCGCGCACGAGCGGAAGCGGGTCAGCCTGCTCCGCACCCTGCGGGCCCGTGCGGACAACCCCGGCCTGCGTTCCCGCTATGGCGAGCTCGAGAGCGAGACCTTCCAGGCGATCGGGATCTGGGAGCGGTTGATCGAGAGCCTCGGCGGGAACCCCCAGTACGCCAGTCCCGCCGGCCGCGCCGTCGAGGCCCTGGACACGAAGACGGTCGAGGCGCTCCTGCTGTCCGGCTCCGCTGATCCGGAGACCTTCGACCAGACCGGGCTACGGGCCTTCGCCGCGGCAGCGACGCAGTCCGGGCTGAACGTGCGGCTGCTCGCCGCCCTCGCCCGGGGCGCGGACAAGGGCACCTCCCGAGATCTGCTGGAGTCGGCGCTTCGGGAGCTGGAACCCACGGCGCGTGGCCATGCCGACTGGGCGGGCGAGAAACTGGAGAAGATCGCAATCTCCCACGCGAAGCATCCCGCCGTCCGGAAGGTCGCGCAGGCTGCCGAACGGATGACCGCGAAGGCACGGTCCGTCCTCGGCGGCGACCGGGACGGCTGACATCCACCCGATCTCCTCCCATCCGCTCCCACTGCTCGTCACACTGGCTGGCTCGCGTGGGGCTCTGCCGTGGTGATGGCGGCGTGATCCCCACCGCGGGCCGGCCGCAGTTCTCGGCCCGCGGAGGGCCCGACGGGGTTGGCCCGCAGGGAGCGGACCTCCGACCGGCGCAGTTCCACCCGCCCGGCGGTCTCGCGAACCTCGTACACCGGCTGCGGACGAGTCGCCGGGCCGTGGACGACGTCGCCCGAGGCCAGGTCGAACTGACTTCCGTGCCAGGGGCAGCGCACACAGCCGCCGGTGCGCTCGCCCTCGTGCAGCGGTGCGCCCCGGTGTGTGCAGCGGTCGCTGAGGGCGACGACCCGGCCGTCGACCCGGGTCAGCAGCACCGGCACCCCGTCGATCTCGACCTGCCGCAGGTCCGTGGTGACCTCGCCGGCCGCGAGGACGTCCGTCCAGTCGGTGGGGCCGCGCTGGAACGCGGTGGTGTCCACCCCGACTCCGAGGGCATAGGCGAGGTGGCCGCCCAGCCAGCCACCGACACCGAGGGCGGTCGCTCCGGCGAGGCTGGCCGCCAGCCCGCTCCCGCCGCGGCGCCGCTGGCGCCACGACACCGCGTAGCTCGCGAGCCCGACGATGTTGGACGCGGCGTGGACGAGACCGACACGGCGCTCGGCGCCCGCGGTGTCGAGCCAGTCCGACCAGCCTGCCAGCGCGGCCGCGGGGGCTGTCAGGAGGCCGAGGCCGATGAGCCGGCTGGCGGCGGGGCGAAGCTCCGCGCTGCCGGTGACGTCCAGCAGGGTCGCGCTCAGCAGCGTCCCGGCCGGTACGAGCACGGCCGCGGGGTGCAGGGGATGCCCGAGCTGCCGGCCGCTGAGGACGTCCCGCAGCTTCTCCGACCGGAGCGCCGACGCCCAGAACGCCGACACGCGCCCGGCGGCCGGGTCAAGCCTTTCCTCCCGCTCGATGCGATCGAGCAGCTTTTCGGATCCGCGCATGTCCGCCTCTTCTCACCTGGTGCGCGCTGCCGCGGTGGCCCGTCGGTTCGCCTTCTTGATGGCCTCGACGAGGTCGGCTTTCCTCATCGTCGAACGCCCCGCTATGTCGAGATCGCGGGCGACCTCCCGCAGGTGCGTCACGGAGGCGTTGGCGTCGACGCCCTCCGCCGTCCGGGACGGATTGCGCAGCGACTGCGGTGCCCGCTTCGCGGCCTGCGCGTCGGAAGGTCCGGCCTTGGCCTTCGGTTCCCAGTGGTCGCCCGTCTTCTCATGGGTGTGCTTGAGGGAGGCGAACGCGGCCCGGTGTGCCCGTGCGCCCTCCCCGTAGGTCTCGACGGCCGAATCGTGGGTCTTCTTCCAGGTGCGCACGGCCTTGTCGCCCGAACGAGCCACCGTCGAGGGGACGTCGGAGCGGGCTTGTTCCGCCTGCCGCCGCCTGTCCTGCTTCCTGCCTGTGTCCTGCGTCCTGTCCTGCGTCCTGTCGCCCTGCTTCCCGGCCCTGCTGTCCTGCCTCCTGGTAGCCATCACTCGCTCGCTCTCCGCGGTTCAACCGGTCCCCCCGCCTGACGTCCGGGGTCTTCCCGGGGCTCTGGGGACGAACCCCGGTTCCGCCGGGCCCGTCGGAGGTGTTTTGGTCCGGGCCGCCGGGGGAGAGCGCTCGGGAGCACCGGTACGCCGCCCGTCCGCCGGAGTGTGAAAGGACCCCGCCCCATGAGCCAGACCGTCGGTGACCACGTCCTCGCCCGTCTTCGTGAGTGGGGGGTCGAGCAGGTCTTCGGCTATCCGGGGGACGGCATCAACGGACTGCTGGCCGCCTGGGGGCGGGCTGACAACCAGCCGCGGTTCGTGCAGACCCGCCATGAGGAGATGGCGGCGCTGGCCGCGGTCGGGTACGCGAAGTTCTCCGGACGGGTCGGGGTGTGCACCGCGACGTCGGGCCCGGGGGCGATCCACCTCCTCAACGGCCTCTACGACGCCAAGCTGGACCACGTTCCGGTGGTCGCGATCGTCGGCCAGACGGACCGCTCGGCGATCGGCGGCTCCTACCAGCAGGAGGTGGACCTGCTCAGCCTGTTCAAGGACGTCGCCAGCGACTACGTGCAGATGGTGACCGTTCCCGAGCAGCTGCCGAACGTGCTGGACCGGGCGTTCCGGGTGGCGATGGCGGAGCACGCCCCCACCTGTGTGATCATTCCGGCGGACGTCCAGGAGCTCCGGTACACCGGGCCGTCGCACGAGTTCAAGATGGTCCCGTCCAGCCTGGGCGTCCGCTGGCCGGCGGTGTCCCCGGACGACAACGGGGTGCGTGCGGCGGCGGAGGTGCTGAACGCCGGCAGGCGGGTCGCGATTCTGGCCGGGCAGGGCGCCCGGGGCGCGCGGGCGGAGCTGACGCAGGTCGCGGACCTGCTGGGCGCCGGGGTCGCGAAGGCACTGCTGGGCAAGGACGTCCTGGCTGACGATCTGCCCTACGTCACCGGGGCGATCGGCCTGCTGGGCACCCGGCCGAGCTACGAGCTGATGCGGGACTGCGACACGTTGCTCACGGTCGGGTCGAACTTCCCCTACACCCAGTTCCTGCCCGAGCTGGACCAGGCGCGCGCCGTGCAGATCGACATCGACGCGAAGTACATCGGGATGCGGTACCCGTACGAGGTCAATCTGGTCGGGGACGCCGCCGCCACCCTGCGCGCGCTCATTCCCCTCCTCCAGCGCAAGGAGGACCGGAGCTGGCGGAAGACGATCGAGAGCAATGTCGCCCGGTGGTGGGAGACGGTCGAGCGGGAGGCATTCGTCGAGGGAAAGCCCATCAACCCGATGCGGCTGTTCTGGGAGGCGTCGTCGCGGCTGCCGGACAACGCGATCATCGCCGCGGACTCCGGTTCGGCCGCCAACTGGTATGCGCGTGACCTGCGGTTCCGTGGCGAGATGCGGGGTTCTCTGTCAGGCACCCTGGCGACGATGGGCCCAGGTGTGCCCTACGGCCTCGGGGCGAAGTACGCGCATCCCGACCGACCGGTCATCATCTTCGAGGGTGATGGGGCGATGCAGATGAACGGAATGTCCGAGCTGCTCACCATCGCCCGTTACTGGCGGGAGTGGCCGGACCCGCGGTTCGTGATCGCCGTCCTGCACAACAACGACCTGAACCAGGTGACCTGGGAGATGCGTGCCATGCAGGGCGCACCGAAGTTCACCGAGTCGCAGGCGCTGCCCGACGTGTCCTACGCCGACTTCGCCCGCTCGGTGGGGCTCGACGGGATCGCCGTCGACGAGCCCGGGCAGATCGGGGGCGCCTGGGAGCGCGCCCTGTCGGCCGGGCGGCCGGTGGTGCTGGACGTCCGCACCGATCCGGACTTCCCCCCGATTCCGCCGCACGCCACGTTCGAGCAGGTGCGGGACGCCGCCGCGGCCCTGCTCAAGGGGGACGAGAACCGCTGGGGCGTGCTCTCCGCCGGGCTGCGGACCAAGGCTCAGGAGCTGCTGACCCGCCGCGGCTGACCCGAGGGTTCGGCCTGACGCATCATCGCGACCACGGCGGCCCGGCTCTGCAGGCCGAGCTTGCGGTAGATCTGCTCGAGATGCTTGTGGATGGTGCGCGGGCTGACTCCCAGGGCACGGGCGATCTCCCGATCGCCGACCCCGTCGACGAGGCGGGCCGCCACCTCGCGCTCCCGCGGGGTCAGCCCCGGCAGCCGGCTGGCCGCCTCGTCCGACGCCGAGGCGTGGCGCTGGGCGTCGCGCAGCGCGGTGGTCAGCCGGGTGAGCCGCTCGCGGTGCGCGACGGCCTGGCAGACCAGGGGCGAGACGAGATCGAGCAGCTCCCGGGCCCGGCCGGGGAACCCGCGCCGGGAGCGGTTGAAGACGAGCAGCGTGCCCTGGTCACGACCCACCGTCACGATGTTCATCAGCTGGTCGTGGGTCTGGCGCGGTCGGTAGAAGTCGGCGTAGATCGGCAGGTTGCGCAGGGCGCGGAAGTCCAGGAGGTCTGTCAGCGCCACCGAGTTGCCGGTGGGCAGCCGGCGCTCCCGGTGGGCGACGAACGCCGGGTGCTGCCCGAGGACCGCGGCGAAGGCGGCCGACTCACTGAGATCGGTGCTCGCCGGCTCCACGACGGTCGCCAGCAGGCGCCGCTCGGCGTGGTCAACCCGGCAGTAGGACGCCGAATCGCAGCCGATCATGGCCGCCAGCCGCCCCAGGACCGGCGCCGGCATCTCGCCGCCCGCCCCGCCACCGTCCAAGGTGTCGTCGTGGAGAACGCGTACCAGGTCCAGGATATCCCGCAGGTCCTTCTTGGTGGCTTCCGCCGGCATATCCGAACCTCCTCCTGCGCCCGCGAGCGCATACGCCTCCTTGCGTAAACCTTCCACGCGCGGCTAATCTGAGGAAGCGGTTGTCCGGCAGCCGACAGAATGCTTCACGGTCCGCGCCGGGGGGTCGGCGCCTACGCAGAAGTACGTATTTTCCGAGGTGCCGAGGAACTGGTTCCTTGAGGTCGACACATTCAAGCGGCCACGATCCGACGGATACGGCGTGGCCACCTTCGAAAGAGGTCGTCCGAGATGTCTCGTTCCATCGCCACCCGCTCCCGTCTGTTCGTCGTCGCGGCCGCCCTCGCGGCCACCGGGGCCCTGGGGGGGACGGCACTCGCCGCCGGGGCCCTGACGGACGGAGCCGCCCAGGCGGACAACTCCGCGGAGTCGGCGCCGCGGACGTCGAGCGCGCCGGCGGTCGCGGCGCTGCCCGTCGACGCCCCCCGCTTCGCCGTGATCGACGCGAACGGTCAGGTCGTCCGCGGCAGCGCCGGCGTCACCGCCGGTCTCACCGCCGCCCAGAACGTCGAGGTGCTGTTCGACCGGGACATCAGAGGCTGCGCCTACACGGCGAGCATCGGTGGGAAGGCGAACGACGTGCCGCCGCCCGGGTTCATCACCGTGTCGCAGCGGGCGGGGAAGACCAACGGTGTCTTCGTCGCGATGCGCAACAGCGACCTCACCAAGGCCGTACTGCCCTTCCACCTGACCGTCACCTGCTGACGGACGACCGTCACCCGCTGACGGGCGCCGCCGTAGCCCGGCCACACCGGGCAGCCCGGCCACACCGGGCGGCCGCCGAACCACGGTTCGGCGGCCGCCCGTCTCAGTCGATCGCGGTCGCCAGCGGCCGGATGGCGACCGGAACCGCGACCCACAGGACGACGAACATCACCAGGGTGACCACACCGGCGACCACGCCGGCCGTGAAGCCCTTGGTCACGTCGAAGATGAGCACCACGACGCCGGAGACAGCCACCGCGAACAGGGCCAGGCCCGCCTGGGCCAGCCGGTTCGCCACCACGACCAGATTCTCCTTCTCCTTCTTCCGGAACATGGCGCGATGCATGCTGACCGGCGTCACCAGCAGGCCCATGGCGGAGATGGCCAGCCCCACCACCCCGAGATAGAGCCACTCCTGGCCCGAACTCAGCGTGGAGAACCTGTTCTGGAACGGCAGCGCGAGGAGGAATGCCGAGAGCAGCTGCACACCGGTCTGCGCGACCCGCAGTTCCTGGAGAATCTCCGCCCAGTTGCGGTTGAGACGCTCCTGCGGTGTCTCGCCCGTCCCGGGGCCGCGGTTCTCGTCATCGGCCTGCTGGTGGCAGTCCGGTTCAGCGGGTTTTTCCCCAACCTCTGTCATGATCGTCCAATTACCCAGTTCGGGCGAGTTGATACCGGTCGGGTGCCAGGAAGGAACGTGGTGGTCACACCCGTCCCGTCGTCTTTGTCTCAGCAGGCTGATCGGCCGCCGCGGCCGCCGCGGCCGCCGCGGATGCCGCAGCAGCCGGCTGGTCAGCCGCCGCGTCGGCAGAACGGCGGCCGTGGTCGTGGTCGTGGCGGGGGCGGTGCGGCCACTTGCGGGTGTCGCGAGGTTCGGCGTAGGGCTCGGTGCCCACGGGCAGGCCGCCGGCGATGGCGCGTTCCCGGGCGATCTCGGCGTCGAACTCCAGGCCGAGCAGGATCGCCACGTTGGACAGCCACAGCCAGACCAGGAAGATGATGACGCCGGCGAGCGCTCCGTAGGTCTTGTTGTAGGAGCCGAAGTTCGCGACGTACAGCGCGAAGCCCGCGGAGGCGGCGAGCCAGATGACCACGGCCAGGACGCTGCCCGGGGTGAGCCAGCGGAAGCTGCGCACCCGGACGTTGGGCGCCGACCAGTACAGCAGCGCGATCATGCCGATCACGAACAGGACCAGGAGCGGCCATTTCGCGTAGGACCAGGCGGTGAGAGCCTCGCTGCCCAGGCCGATCGCGGTGCCGGCCTGCTCGGCGAGGCCGCCGGAGAACACCACGATGACGGCGCTGGCGGCGAGAAGAATCATGAGCATGACCGTGACGGCCAGGCGCAACGGCATGATCTTCCACACCGGTCGTCCTTCGGGAATGTCATAGACGATGTTGGCCGCGCGGATGAAGGCTGCGATGTAACCGGAGGCGGACCACAACGCGCCCACCAGACCGACGATGGCGAGGATTCCGCCGGTGCCGGTGGAGTCGCGGATGCTGTTCACCGCGTCGCGCAGGATGTCCTGGGCCGAGCCGGGGGTGAGTTGTTCGAGGTTGGTCAGGACGCTGTCGGTCGCGGACCTGCCGACGACACCGAGCAGCGAGACCAGGACGAGCAATGCGGGGAAGATCGCGAGTACGCCGTAGTAGGTGAGTGCCGCGGCCCGGTCCGGCAGCTCGTCTTCCCTGAACTCCTTCACCGTGGCTCGGAGAACCCTGAACCAGGAGCGGGGGCGCAGTTCGGTCAGGCGGTCGGGCTCCGCCTCCCGCACCGCCTCGTCCGGTCCTGTACCCAGCGCCGGCTCCAGGTCCCGCCGGCGCCGCTTCCAGATCGCAGCCATGACCAGAGCATTGCCATCTTCGGACGCACAAATCCCGACGTGCCGCGACCCGTTACCACCATGACCGAAAGGACCTCAGGACGTCGCTTCGGGTGGTGGCCAGTAGCCGCGGCTGCGTAGGTGGTCGATGGTGACGGCGGCGCAGGAACGCACGTGCTCCTCGCTTGTCCGCGTCGCCTCCGCCACGTCACCGGCCCGGATCGCGTCGAGCAGCTGCTCCCGGTACTTCGCCTCGTTGTCCGCCGACGCCGGGGAGTCGAAGTAGAAACTGCCCTGGAGCACCCCGCCGAGGAACGCGAGAATCGCGTCCAGCCGCGGTGACTTCCCCGCCGTGGCGACGATCTGGAAGAAACGGCGGTCGAGGGTCCTGCGGCGGGAGGCCTCCTCGGTACCGGCGATTTCCCGGTGCAGTCGGGCCAGCTCCTCCAGCTCCTGCGGCGTCAGTTTCCGCACCGCGCGCCGCGTCGTCATCCCGGACACCAACGCGACCACCTCGTAGTGGTCCTCGATGTCCTCGACGGTGACCTCGGCCACGAACGCGCCGCGGCGGGGAACCGCGTCCACGAAGCCCTTCTGCGCCAGTTCGATGAGCGCCTCGCGGACCGGAGCGCGGCTGATTCCGAGCACCTCGGCGATCTCGTCCTGGTCGACCTTGCTCCGTGGGGGCAGGCTGCCGGAGACCACCGCCTCCCGGATGAAGGCGGCGGCCTCGTCCTTCAGGTTGCCGTAGCGCCGCCGACCCGCCGCGAGCTGGCGGATCGCGCTCGGGTCGGCGGCACCCGTCACTGCACTGCCTGCCACGGCACCGCCGGGTAGTCGCTCGACGCGGCGGTTTCCGCCGCCTCCCGCATGTACCTGACCACGTAACCTCCGAAATCCTCGAGCTTCGGGTCGCCGTTGGCACGCTGGTAGCCCTGCTCAAGGACGATTGCCAGCTTCCATTTTGCCAGCACCAGGTAGTAGTCGAAGTCATCCACCTGCCGGCCGGAGCGCTCCGCGTAGAACGCGAGGAGTTTCGAACGCGGCGGCATGCCCACCAGGTGCTCGTGGTCCGCCGGGCCGTCGGGGTCCTCCGGCCAGCTGTGCAGTGCCCAGGCGACGTCCAGTTTCGGGTCGCCGATCGTGCCCATCTCCCAGTCCAGGATGGCGGCCAGCCGGGCCGGCGTGCCATGCCGGAACATCACGTTCGGGAACTGGTAGTCGCCGTGCATGACACCCGGGACGAAGTCGAGCGGCCGGTGGCACGACAGCCAGGCCGTCGCCTCGTCGAGACCCGGGATCTCCCGGGCGCGGATCCGCTCGTAGAACCGCGTCCAGCGTGCCACCTGCCGCTCGTGGTAGCCGTCGGGCCGGCCGAGGTCGCCGAGGCCACGGGCCCGCCAGTCGACGGCGCCCATCTGCACGATGCCGTCGATGAGCTCGTACGCCAGGTCGCCGCGCGCCTCCAGATCGTCGTCGAACGGCGGCGGCCACCACCCCGGCGTGCTCATCACCGACCAGCCGTCCACCACGTCCATCAGGTAAAAGGGGCGGCCGATGACACTTGGGTCGGCGCAGACGGCGATCGCGTCGGCGACCGGGACGTCGGTGCCGGTGAGTGCCTCGATGATCCGCCATTCCCGCAGGATGCCGGCGTCCCGCTCGGCCGGGGCCGCTGCCGGCGGGCGGCGCAGCGCGGCGCGGAAATCGCCCCGGCTGACCTCGAAGATCTCGTTCTGACGGCCGCCGGAGAGCAGCCGAGCGGTGACCGGGTGCCCACTGCCGGGCAGGTGCTGGCTGTCCATCCACCGGCCCAGCGCGCCGACATCGAGACCCGCGGTGACGGCGGCCTCGGCCTCACCGCCGGCGCCGGCGGTGAGCTCCGCAGCCGACGCCGGGTTCGCGTCAGTCGTGCTCATGCGATGTCTTCCCCGCCCTGGAGCGCCGCGTCGGTGGCGTCGATACCGAGCAGTTCGGCGTACTTCTTGCGGGCCTTCTCCTGCCGGTTCGGCAGGTAGTAGGTCGGCCACATGCCCTCGGCGGGCTTGCCCGTGCGGAGCACGGCGCGCGCGACTGTCACCCGGTGGATCTCGCTGGGGCCGTCAGCCAGACCCAGGATCATCGAGCCGGAGAACCACTCGTTGAGGGGCAGGTCGTTCGTCGTCCCGAGCGCTCCATGCACCTGCAGCGCCCGCTGGGTGATGTTGTGCATGACCTGTGGTGTGAGGACCTTCACGGCGGCGATGTCGTGCCGGACGGCGCGGTAGTCCTTCAGCTTGTCGATGCGCCAGGCCACGTACAGCACGTACAGCCGGAACTGGGTGAGCTCGGCGTAGGAGTCGGCCAGGTAGTTCTGCACCGACTGCTTGTCGGACAGCCGGCTGCCCTTCGTCTCCCGGCTCAGCGCGCGTTCGACCATCATGTCCAGGGCGCGGCGGGCCTGGCTGACAGTGCGCATCGCGTGGTGGATCCGCCCCCCGCCGAGACGGGTCTGGCTGATCGCGAAGGCCTGCCCCTCACCGCCGAGAACGTTCTCGGCCGGGACGTGGACGTCGGTGAAGCGGACGGTCCCGTGGGTGCCGTTCCCGGCCTTCTCCTGCCCGAACAGCGCCTGGTTGCGTTCGATCACGATGCCCGGCGTGTCGCTGGGCACGATGAACATCGACGCGCCCTGGTGGACGCTGACGTCCGGGTTGGTGACCGCCATGACGAGGTAGAACGACGCCCACCGGGCGTGCGAGGCGAAGAACTTCAGGCCGTTGATGACCCAGCCGTCGCCGTCCCGCTCGGCGTGGGTGGTGAACACGCTCGGGTCGGAGCCGCCCTGCGGCTCGGTCATCGCGAAGCAGGAGACGATGTCGCCGTCCAGCAGGGGCTGGAGGTAGCGCTTCTTCTGCTCCTCGGTCCCGTAGTGGGCGAGGATCTCGGCGTTGCCCGTGTCGGGCGCGGCCGTCCCGAAGATCACCGGCCCCCAGGCCGCCCGTCCGATGATCTCGTTGAGCAGCGCGAGCTTCACCTGGCCGTAGCCCTGGCCGCCGAGGTCGGCGCCGAGGTGGCAGGCCCACAGCCCCTGGTCGCGGACCTGCTGCTTGAGCGGGTCGACGATGCGGGCCAGGGTCGGGTTGATCGGCCGTTCGAAGACCTGGTTGCGCCACAGGGTCTCGAGCGGTTCGACCTCCTCCGTGACGAACTCCTCGGCCCAGTCGAGCTTCTTCTGGAACTCGGGCTCGGTCTCGAACTCCCACACAGGGCGCCTCCAGCAGTCTCGGGGGATTGCTTTCTCAAGTCTCAAAAATATTATCTGGAGTGTGACGACTCGGGACAGCGATGGCAAGAGACAGCACGACGGACAGGCCGGCGGGGACGGAGGCGCCCCGGTGGCCCGCCCGCTGCCGGTGGTGGACGATCTCAACGCCTTCTACTGGTCCGCGGGCCGGGACGGCATCCTGCGGTTCCAGCGCTGCGAGGACTGCGCCTCGCTCACCCACCCCCCGCAGCCGGTCTGCCGGTACTGCCGCTCCGAGCGCCGAGGGGTCGCCGAGGTCAGCGGTCGCGGGACCGTCGTCGGCGTCACCGTCAACCATCAGCAGTGGGAGCCGGCCTTCCCGCCCCCCTTCGTCGTCGCCTCCGTGGCGATCGACGAGGATCCGCGGGTCCGTGTGGTCACGAGCCTGGTGGACGTCCCGCCCGCGGACGCGGGGGTCGGGCTGCGGGTCAGCGTGCGGTTCGAGCAGAGCGAGGACGTCTGGCTACCGGTCTTCGCGCCGGACCCGCCGCTGCCACCACTGCCACCGGACCCGCCCGACCTGCCGGCATCGCCCGACCTGCCTGCCTCGTCCGAGCCGGGCGGGATCGTCCACGGCCCGGTGTTCGGGCCGCTGCCCGACGACATCGTGCCGCCTGCCGAGCACGGGCGGCACGTGCGCCCCATGGTCCGCGCGGACAAGTTCGAGGACAGAGTGGCGATCACCGGCATCGGCATGTCGCCGGTCGGGCGGCGGCTCATGCTGCCACCGCTCACCCTGGCCGCCGCCGCCGCCCGAGCGGCGGTCGCCGACGCCGGGCTGGACCTGGCCGACATCGACGGGCTGTCCACCTTCCCCGGTGGCGAGCTGATCGGCGGCTTCACCGAGGGCGGGGTGGTCGCGCTCGCTGACACCCTTGGTATCCAGCCCACCTGGTACAACGGCGGTGCGGAGACCTTCGGCCCCGGCGGCGCGGTCATCGGCGCCATGCTCGCGGTCGCCAGCGGTCTCGCCCGGCACGTCCTGTGCTTCCGGACGGTGTGGCAGGCCACGTACGCCGCGCAGCAGCGTGCGGCCAACCCCGGGGGCGCCAGCCCCTACGGCATAGGTGGGCGGGGCGGCCGGGTGGCGGGGCCGCAGGGGTACGTCGCGCCGTACGGCCTGGGTTCCGTCGCGCTCAACCTCGGCATGATCGCCTCGAACTACTTCCGCCGCTACGGCGCCACCCGTGAGGCCCTGGGCTGGATCGCGATCAACCAGCGGGCCAACGCGGCGCTCAACCCGCACGCCGTGTACCGCAACCCGATGACCATGGACGACTACCTCGCCGCCCGCATGATCACCACTCCGTTCGGGCTGTACGACTGCGACGTCCCGATGGACGCGAGCATCGCCGTCATCGTCTCGGCGGTGGAGACCGCGCCCGACCTCGCCAAGCCGCCCGTGTTCGTCGAGGCGGTCGGCACCCAGGTCACGGAGCGTTTCCTCTGGCACCAGAGCACGATGAGCCACGAGCCGCAGACCTTCGGCCCGTCCGCGCACATGTGGTCGCGCACCTCGTTGCGCCCGGCCGACGTGCAGGCCGCGCAGCTCTACGACGGTTTCACGTTCAACTGTCTGTCGTGGCTGGAGGCCATGGGCTTCTGCGGTGTCGGCGAGGCGGCGGACTTCGTCGCCGGTGGTCACAACATCGCCCGCGAGGGCGGAGTCGTGGCACTCAACACCCACGGGGGGCAGCTCTCCGCCGGTCGCACGCACGGAATGGGCATGATCCACGAGGCTGTCGTCCAGCTGCGTGGCGAGGCCGGCCCGCGTCAGGTCGACGGCTGTTCCGCCGTCGCCGTCAGCACCGGCGGCCTCGCCCCGGCGGGCGCGATGCTGCTGCGCCGGCCCTGAAACGTCACCACATCGCCGCTGGCGCGTCGCGCGCCCCGCCCCCCGCCGCGCCGCGTCAGCGGATGCCGAGATCGCCGTCGCCGGGCGGCGCGGCCTGCCGGGCCGCCCCGCTGCTCGGTCCCGGCCCTGATCCTGACCCCGACCGTGGTCCGACTGTGCCGTAGCTGCCGTCGTGGTAGATCAGCGGCGGGTCAGCCCGGCCGACGCGGCTCTCCAGAATCTCCGCGATGACCAGGTGGTGGTCCCCTTCGACCGTGCGCCGCCGGATGCGGCAGCGCATCCAGACCTCCGCGTCGAGGAGCAGGGGCTCGCCGCCGGGCAGCCTGCGCCAGTGGGTCGGGGGCGCGAACCGGTCGGCTCCGGGCCGCGCGAACCGGGCCGCCAGGTCGTGGTGGCCCGCGGAGAGCAGATGGACCACGAGCGTGCTGGCCCCGGTCAGCACGGAGGCGAGGGACGAGCGGGTCGACAGCGCCAGCGAGACCAGCGGCGGCTCCTCGGACAGCGACGCCACGGACGTCGCGGTGAAGCCCACCGGGCCGAGCGGGCCCGCCATGGTCACGATCGTGACACCGGCCGCGTGCCGCCGGAACGCGCGGCGCAGGTCGACAGGCCCGCGTGCGGACGTCTCTGCCGCGGGCCGGGGGGACACGGCGCGTTGTGCCGCGGGCCGGGGTGGCGCGGGCCGGGGTGGCGCGGGCGGCTCGACCGCGGGCCGGGGGGACACGGCCCGCTCAGCCATGGAGCCAGCGCCGGTAGCGCCTGCGGGCGAGTTTGGGCCATCGCGCGGTGAACTCGTCGATCGTCCGCTCGGCGCGTGCGTTCTCGGCGCCGGTGAGCAGCCCGTAGGTGTAGGACGACTCGCCAGCCAGGTTCGCCGCGATCGCGAGTGTCCGCATCCGCTCCCGGGCCACGACGCAGTCCTGGTGCTCGCCGAGCATGTCCTGGACCGTCTTCGCCCCCCTGCCGAGCCGCGCCGCATCCGGGCCGAAGACGGGGGTGACCGCCTCGCAGGCGTACCGCAGCCGCTTGGCCGCCTTGCGGGCGTCGTGGTGGGCGACATCCCTGGGCCGGCCGGCTGCCGCGTGCTCGGCCCGCGCCACCCGCCGGGTCAGCCGCCGATCCGCCTTGCGGGCCAGCTTCGGGAGCACCTGGGACGCGGGACGACGGGCAAGCGCGGTCTGCCCCGTGTCAGCCACAAAGGCCAGCAGGGTCTCGATGAACGTCAGGTACTGCTCGCCGCGGAGGTAGGCGAGGGCGCTCTGCGCGCCGCGGAGCCGCTCACCCAGGAAGGTCTGCTCCACCCTGGCGCGGACGGGGCCGAGGACGGCTTCCGTCGGCTGTGCGTCGACGGCGCGCAGGTGGCGCGCCAGCTGTACCTCGGCGTCGCGCGGGACGCCGAGAGCCTCGCCGAGCGCCCTGAGCCCCGTCTGGATCTCGGCCGCCCGCGCCGGGTCGAAAAGCGGGCGGAACGTCTGCACCGTGCTGCGTAGCCGCCTGGCCGCCACCCGCATGTCGTGCACGGCTTCCGGGGTGTCCAGGCGGACCCGTGGGTCCTCCTCCAGAAGCTGCGCCGTCTGCTCGGCCAGATAGCCGTGGATGACCGCGCCGGCGCAAGCCGCCCCGGTCAGCGGCCCGGCAGGGATCTCGACCTCGGCAGGTCCGACATCGTCGCCCAGGGCGCGCAGCAGCTTCGCGGGGGCGCGGGACGGCCGGGCGCCCGCCTCGCGGAGCGCCTTCGCGGTGGCGGGCAGGATCCTCGTTCCGGCCTCGTCGACGGCCTCGAGCTCGATCTCGCGCCAGGTCGACACGACCGTCCTGTCGCCCATTGTCTGGGCCTTGACCAGATCGTCCGCGACCTCGATCAGGTCGGCGCCGGTCGCATCGCTCAGCCGCTGGGCACGGCGGACGGTGGACAGATGGGCCACCGGCCGCAGCTCGTGCCCGCGGGTGCGTACCGCGACCAGGTCGAGCAGGTCCTCCGGGATGACGTGGGGATCACCCAGGGCGCGCTGGATCTCGTCGCGCTCCCCGTCCGCAGCGGGCAGTTTGAGATGCCAGCCCTGGTCTCCGCCGCCCTGGCGCCGGCGCAGCACCAGGTGGTTGCGCGCCAGCCGCAGGTCGTCGGTGTCGTAGTAGACGGCGTCGAGGTGGCGCTCCTCGACGCCGGAGGCGGAACTGACGCCGCGCACGCGGGTGAGCGCCGGCAAGGCGAAGGTGCTGTCCACGTCGAACTTCCGCTCGACCTCGTGCGTGCTGCCCATGACCACGCTCCGTCTCCGTCGTACCCGCGTTCGTACCCGCGCCGACACCCCTGCGCAACAGGCCCGGACCCATCATCGTGGCGGCACGTCGCAGGCGGGTACCGACACGTCCGCTATTCCGCGCGGGCGGCTCCCAAAACCCCGTGATGCCCGCATGTACCTCGAATGCGCCACCCGCGAACCTGTCGGACAGCGCTGATCACCGTCGCTCGGCTCGCCGCGCGTGGCGCTTCGCGGTGGTGCCATCGCCTGCTGTGACACCATGTGGTGGCGGCCGGAGCGGCATGGCGTTCCCCGGGCGGGCGCGCCGTTGCGCTGCCGTGGTGCCGGCAGGAACATACTGGTGAAGAATCCCCGCGTTGGCGAGGCAACGAGAAAATGGCCTCGCGGTGAATTCAGGGAAAAGTCGAGTCGACGAAATCAGTGGCTCGGATCAAATGGTAAGCCCAGATGGTCCCGGCGGGACCATCTGGGCTTACCATGCTTAGGGTGCCCTGGTATCGTTCGTGACGCACGCGCCCCGTATTCAATATGGTCGGCGGGCGGTTCGTCGGTCATAGGCTTCACATCACGGGAGATCTCAGCGGTGATCGAGTCGTCACTTTTTTGTCATGTGTGACACGCGAATAGAACCCGATCGCCTTCCTCGTTTCGAGACCATCATCCAGGGGGCCCGATGCTCACCCGCCGTCGGACGCTGTGCTCGATGCTGGCCGCGGTCACCCTCGGGTCGACCGGCCTGCTCGCCAGCTGTACGTCCCCCGAGGCGAGCGCGGCGCCTGTCTGCGGCGCACCGGGCGTGAGCGCCGACCGGATCGAGATCGGTGTGCTCTCCCCGGACACCGGGCCGGCAGCGGAGAACTTCGACACCGTTCGCGGTGGGATCGATGCTCGGCTGGGTGAGGTGAACGCGGCCGGCGGGGTGAACGGCCGAAGAGTCGTCTACCAGTGGCGCGACGACAAGGGATCGCCCGCGGGGAACGCGATCGCTGCCCGTGATCTTGTCGAGCAACAGGAGGTGTTCGGGATCGTGGAGCTCTCCGTGGCGGCGTCCGGAAGCGCGAACTACCTCCTGAGTAACGAGATCCCGGTGACGGGCCTTGCCAGCGAGCCGGTCTGGTCGACGATGCGGAACATGTTCGCCTTCACCTACGTGACCGGTATAGCTGTCGACACGCAGGGTCAGTTCGTGCGTTCCCAGGGCGGCACTCGCGCGGTGATCCTGCAGACCGCGCTGTCGACGGGCATCTCCGACACCGCCGACAAGTATGAGCGCAGCATGAATGCCATAGGCGTCTCCGTGGTCGACACCGTGAACTTCACTCCGGGTTTCGATGATCCGGCGGCGTTGGCGGCGAGGATTGTGGCCGCGCGGGCCGACACGGTTATCGGGCTGATTCCACCGGAAAACCTGATCGCTGTTCTCGCTGTTCTGCGCCAGGCCGGCCATGCGCCACAGGTCGTGCTTTCCACCAACGGCTACGACAAGAAGCTCCTCGAGAGGTTCGGTCCGCAGGCCGCGGGAATGACGGTGCCGCTGGTCCACCGGCCGCTGGAGCTCGGCGGGCCGGCGACGAAAACCTATCTCGATGCGATGAGCCGGTACGCGCCGCAGGTCACCCACCCCGAGAACGACACGTCGGTGCTGGCCTACATCAGCACCGACATCTTCCTGGAGGGCCTCCGCCTTGCCGGCGAGTGCCCGACCCGGCCGGATTTCATCACGAAGCTCCGCGCGGTGAACAGCTACGATGCCGGCGGCCTGATCAGCCCGATCAGCTTCCGGACGAATGCCGGCCGGTCGACCACCTGCTACTCCTTCGTCCAGGTCAACGCCACGGGAAGCGGCTACCTCATCGTCGAGCCGAACCTGTGTGGCAACGAGCTCAGCCCCTGAAGGCCACCGGAGGATCCGCGGCCGCTCGCATGGGTACACGTCCGCGTGGGTAGCAGCGTCCGGTGACCGCTGTTACGCCCACTGCCCAGGCGGGCCCGGTGGCCTTCGTGCTCGGCGGTGGCGGCGTGCTCGGCGCCGCGGAGGTCGGCATGCTCGGCGCGCTGCTGGACGCCGGCTGCCGGCCCGACCTGGTCGTCGGCACGTCGGTCGGGGCCATCAACGGCGCGGTCGTCGCCGCTGACCCGACAGCCGCCGCGATCGGCCGGCTGACCGAGCTGTGGTCCGATCTTGGCAGCTCGGAGGTGTTCGCGGGCGGGCCGGCGAAGCGCCTGGCGACGGTCGTCCAGCATGGCTATCTGCATTCGAACGCGCCGCTGCGGCGGATGCTGCACCAGCATCTCGCGGTTACCTTCGAGGAGCTGCCCGTGCCGTTCCAGTGTGTCGCCGCCAGCATCGAGCGTGCGGCGGCGCACTGGTTCGGGCAGGGGCCGCTCGTCGACGCGGTCCTGGCATCCTGCGCAGTGCCCGCACTGCTCCCGCCGGTGAAGATCGACGGCGAGCACTATGTGGACGGTGGCCTGATCGACAGCACCCCGGTGGGCCGGGCGGTGGCCCTCGGCGCGCGGACGGTGTACGTGCTGCACGTCGGCCGGATCGAACGTCCACTCAGGCCGGGGCGCTGGCCGTGGGAGGCCGGGCTGGTCGCCTTCGAGATCGCCCGCCGCCGTGGTTTCGCCGACGCGATGGCGAGTCTGCCCGCGGGGGTGGCGGTGCACGTCCTGCCGGTGGGCAGCGGGAACGGGGCGCCGCTGCTCGGGCTGCGCTACCGGTCGGCCGCCGGGGTGCGCCGCCGGATCGAGCAGGCCCGCCAGGCCACCGCCGAGCACCTCGAACGGATCGGAACCGGTGCCCCGCCGCAGGCGTCCGCCGCGTCCGCCGCACCGTCCCGGCCACCTGTGCCGCCCGGGGTATCGGGGTCGGGTCGGGCCAGGTGAGGGTCCCGCCGCGGGCCGTCCGTCGGCTGGTCATCGATCCGGTGTTCGTCCCGGTCGCGCTCGGGGGGACGGCGCTCGGGGCCGCGGTGGCGCTGCTGGGCCTGCTCGGCGTGCCGCTGGACCGGAGGTTACGGCTCAGTCGCATCGCCGCGCTGGCCGCGACCTACCTCGCCGCCGAGGCAGTAGTGATCATCGCGGGATTCGGGCTCTGGCTGGTCCGGCCGCTGCTGCGGATGCGGTGGGAGCAGGCCCATCTCGCGTTGCTGCGCGGCATGCTGGGGCTGGTCGTGGCGGCAGCGCGCCGGCTGATGCGCTTCCGGCTGACCGTGCACGAGCCTCCGCCCGGGGGGCCCGGGTGCGCCGGCCGCCCCGTGCTGGTCGCCAGCAGGCACGCCGGTGCCGGCGACTCGTTCGTGCTGGTCGACCTGGTGCTGAACCGCTACCAGCGAATCCCGCGGGTCGTGCTGCTGGCCAGCCTTCAGCTCGACCCGGCGATCGACATCCTGCTCGGCCGGCTCGGCGCCTGCTTCCTGCGGACGGACGGCGCCGACGCGACGGCCGTCGCGCGGGTCAACGAGCTCGCGGCCCGGCTGACCGACCGGGACGCGCTGATCATCTTTCCCGAAGGGGCGAACTTCACCGCCAGGCGCCGCCGGCGGGTGATCAGCGGACTGCGCCGCCGCGGGCAGCGGGCCCGGGCCCAGATCGCCGAGGACCTCACCCACGTGCTCCCGCCGCGGCCCGCCGGGGTGCTCGCCGCGCTGGACGCCGGCACCGTCGCCGGGACGGTCGTGGTTGCTCATACGGGTCTGGACCGCCTGGTCACACCGGGCCTGGTGTGGCAGGCGCTGCCGCTGCGGGAGCCGATGGAGGTGCGCTGGTGGTGGATTCCGGCCGGAGAGCTTCCCGCGGCGGGCACGGAGCGCACGGACTGGCTGACCATGCACTGGGCGGTGGTGGACGCCTGGGTCGACGCCCACCGGCCCGCCGGTCCCGCGGGTCCCGCCGGTCCCGCCGGCCCCGCGGGCCCTGCCGGTTCGCAGCCATCCCAGGCCTGACCGGCGCCGGCCGGGACCGAACGTCGAGCCGCATGGCCCGGCCGAGATGCATGGTCCCGGGGGAACGCCGCGCTCGTCGTCAACACCCGCGACTACGGACCGGCTCGTTCATCGTCAGCGCGACCTCCGCGACCTCCGCGACCTCCGCGACCTCCGCGACCTCCGCGACCGTGGGCCAGGGCGATCACTGCGCCGGCTGCGAGAACGACGGTGAGGGCGGCATAGCCGTAGGTCAGGGTGGTGAACGCGGCGATGCCGCCGACCAGGAGCGGGCCGCCCGCATCGCCGAGCTCGCGGCCCAGTTCCGCGGTGCCCATCGTCTGGCCGAGGCGGTCGGCGGGGGTGGCGCCCGCGAGGGCGGCGAAGCCGAGGGGAGTGATCAGGCCCGTTCCGGCGCCGATGAGAGCCGCCGCGGCGAGGACACCGCCAAGGCCTGGGAGCATGGCGCAGCCGAGGCCGGCGGTGGTCGTGAGCAGCCCCGTGGCGATCCCGGCGTGGGCGGTGAGCCTGCCGGCGTCGAGGGCACGCCCGGCCCGGGGCTGGACCAGCGCCCCGCAGGCTGCCAGCACCGACACCGCGGCGCCGGTCGCGATCGTTCCGAGCCCGGCGGCGGCGCCGGAGACGGGCAGGAAACCGACGCCTGCGGACAGCGCCGCGGTCGCCGCGGCGAGTGCAGCGGTCGGGCCGAGAAAGGTCGGCTCGGCCAGGCGCCGGGCCAGGTCGAGAACCGTCTGGCGGGCCCGGGGCAGCGGGGGGACCGCCGGGACGGTGTACGCGGCCCAGGCGGCGACGCCGGCCGCGAGCACCGCCAGCACGCCGAACAGCAGCCGCAGGCCCCCGGCCCACACCAGCACGCCGCCGAGCAGGGGGCCGAGGGTGTACCCGATGGATTTGTAGAAGCCGTAGCTGCCGAACGCCCGGCCGTGCCGGGCGGCCGGGTTGAGCCGCGCGACCAGGGCTGATGCGGCGGGGGAGAAGGCGGACGCCGCGGCCCCCTGGCCCAGCCGGGCCGCCCACAGCCAGCCCGGACTGTCCGCGATCGCATAGGCGGCGGAGGCGGCGGCGAACGCGACAAGGCCGCCGAGCAGCACCGGGCGGGCGCCGATCCGGTCCGACAAGGTGCCGAAGATCGGCTTGAGCAGCACCTCCGCCCCGTCGTACAGGGCGAGCAGACCACCGAGTACCAGCAGCGAGGTGACCGCGTCGTCGGAGAAGCCGCCGAGGTTGGCGGCGATGCCGTGGGCGCCGAAGGCGGTGGTGAATCCTGCCGCGTACAGCGGCCACATGCGCCGGTCCCGCCCGGCTGGTGCTGGCTGGTTCACGGCTGGTGATGCATGCGTCACCGCTGGTGCCGCCGGTTCGTCGGTCTCCTCGGGGCGGACTGCTCGACAGCATCATCACTCCTGGCCGGCAGGGACGGAGGGACTCACGAGGGCTGGAGGGCGAAGATGGTCCGGCGGATCTCCTCGATGGTCTGGTCGAGGGCGCTGGTGGCGGCGGTGAGGCGGGCCGCGGCGAGGTCCCCGATGAGGCGGACGAGGGACTGCAGCTGCAGGCCGATCGCGAACAGCCGCTGGATGACCTGGTCGTGCAGGTCCCGGGCGATCCGGTCCCGGTCCTTGAACACCGCGAGCCGGGCGCGTTCCTGCTGGGCGCGGACGAGTTCGACGGCGAGGGCTGCGTCGTTCGCGAACGCCTGCACCAGCTCCACGTCGCCGGGTGGGCGGCGGGTGCTCTCCGCACGATTGCCCAGGATGAGAACGGCCGGTGACTGGTCCGTGAGACGCATCGGGACGATCAGCGCGGTGGCGAACGGGACGTCCGGTGCGGGCAGGACGCGGCTGCCGCGAAGGTCGAGGCAGTCGAGGAGCACCGTCCTGCTGCGGGCCAGTTCGTCGCGGATCTGGCTGCCGGCGAGCCCGATGGCCAGGCCGCGCAGCGCGTCGGGCCGGACGGGCAGGTCGGAGGCGACGTCAGCCGCGGTGAGCACCAGGTTGCCGTGTTCGTCGGGGACAGCGATCGCGGCGAGGTCGACGGCCGCCATCTGCCGCGCCATGGCCACGACCGTGTCGAAGGCGGCCGGCATGCCGGGTGCCGTCAGGACGCCGGCGGTCATCTGGGCGCTCGCGGCGAGCCATGCCTTGCCGCGTTCGGCCCGTTCGTAGAGCCCGCGCAGCTCGTGTTCGGCCCGGTCCCGCTCGAGGGCCGCGGTGAGGACGTGCGCGACAGCCTGGACGAACGTCTTCTCGTCCGCACCGAGAAGACGCGCTGCCGGCGGCCAGACCGCCAGGAAGCCAAACGGAGACCACACGCCGCCGATCCGGGCGGTGACGATGGTCGGCTCCCCGTCCGGGATATGGCCGTCGGGCCGGACCAGCTCGCACCGCGTGCCGTCGAGGACGGAGGTGATCAGACGGATCGCCTCGGCGACCAGGGCGTCGACTCCGGAACCGGACACGGCATGGCTGCCGAGCCGGGCCAGGCCCGCCTGCCGGTTCTCGGCCCGGCGCAGGTCGGTGATGTCGGTGAGGACGACCGCCAGCACCTCCTCGCCGTCCTGCAGACTGGGGATCACCGATACCCGCAGGGACATGACGGGCCCGCGGCCGACGGTGACGTCGAGGTCGCCGGTCTGGGCATGGTTGGTGCGGAGCGCGGTGGGCACCATGCCCCACTCACCCCCGAGGGGTCGCTGTCGCGGGTCGGCCGGCCACAGCAGGTCCACCAGGTCGGAGAGCGGGGCACCGAGGCGCTGCGGGGCACCGGCGATCCGGTCGATGACCGGGGAGGTGCGCCGCAGCCGCAGGTCGGCGCCGTAGACAGCCACGCCGACCGGCAGGTCGCCGCCGCCGACCTGGGCCGGGACCAGTTCGAGCAGGGCGGCATGTTCCCCGATCGTCTCCGTACCGTGGCGCGACGCGGTGACGTCCAGGATCGTGCCGGTGTTGCCGACCACCGCGCCCGTCTCGTCGCGGATCACCATCGCCCGGATCTGGACCCGGCGGTAGCTGCCGTCCCGGGTGCGGTAGCGGGTCTCGTGGTGGCAGTGATCAGCTCCGCCGGCGACCACCCCCATGAACAGGGTGATCGTGTACTCCAGCTCGTCAGGGTGGACGTAGTCGAGGAAACGGGTTCCCAGGCTGGGTCCGGTCTCGAAACCGGTGAGCCTCTCCCACGCCCTGTTGAGATAGGTCCACCGGCCCTCGGCGTCGGTCTGGAACACCACCTCGCCGAGTGTGTCGAGCAGCTGGGCGGCGTCCACCCGCCGGTCGCCGGCTGGCCCCTGCTCGGGTATCTGGACAGTGTCACGCGACACCGATGTCACCGACGGCCCCCGATCCATCGTGAGAGTGGACTGCCGGTGCCGGCGGCCCACGCATGAGCCGGCCACCGGCACCAGTCGGTCAAGGCATCAGGAACGTGCCATGCAGTAGACGTTCCTGTCCTGGCCCAGCGGAAGAAGGCCGGGTACGGAGTACACCGTCCGCAGGGTGGTCGCGGTGACCGCGGCCGCCGTCTCGATCTCCCTCTCGACGCGGGCGCGCGCCTCGGCGGTGGGAGCGTTCACCAGGCGCTCGGCGTTGCGCCAGGCGGTCTCCCGCCAGGTCACCAGCAGCTGCATGAGCACGGTGTACGACAGGCCCAGCGGGGTCGCGATGTTGTCGATCGAGGGGTCGAACCGGTCGGCCGCCTCGCGCAGCAGCGGGTCGACGACCTGGTTGAGCATGACGTTGACCTTGTCGTGGTCGGGCTTGCGGCTGCGGCCGTCCGCCGAGACCAGCCCCAGCGAGGCCAGCACGAACGGCAGATCCCGGTTCACGTGCGCGTTCATGCCCAGCAGGATGTTCCCGGCGCCGGCGAGGCGGCGGCCCGCTGCCGCGTCGAACGCGATCCGCCACGCCGCGGGAACCTCGGTGCCGCCGCCGGCCCGCCAGCTGTCATAGGCGTGGAAGTAGTACGCGGCGAACACGGCGTCCTCGGTGTTGACGTAGGAGACGTCCTGGAAGAAACCAGGCTGTGCCGCCACCCGCCGGTATTCCTCGGTGGTGCGCAGGTAGGTCAGCGCGAACACCGCGTTGTGGTCACAGCTCGCCGCCAGTGGGTCGTAGCGGACCTGCATATGCGCGATCGTCGCGTCGACACACCTGGGATCGCCGTCGGTGCACTCCTGCACGTCGGCCGGGGTGTACGCGGTGGGAAGCGGTGGCAGCAGGCCCGTCCACCCGATGAACAGCGGCGTTGCCGCCGAGGCGGGTACGGCCGTCCAGAAGGCGAGCCCTACCGCCAGTATTCCTGAGACCAATGAAATAAATGCACCGGCGATCCGACTCCATCCGGCAGGCGAGAACGTCATGGTTCCGCATCATAGGGCCGCCATCGGACGAAAACTTACCGCACTATTATTCGGGAAAGCTAGAATCGATTACCTTTTAGGCTTCTCGCGGTCGCGTCAGATCTCCGGAACGGGCGCATCGGGCCGCCGGTCAGCGGCACTCCCCGGTGGTACCCCCGACGGTGCCGCCGGGGGTGCCACCGGGCGGTGCTACAGGGGGATGTTGCCGTGGTCGCCCCGGCGGGCGGGTGCGCCGGCGAGGGCTTCGGCGATGCACTGGCGGGTGTCCGCCGTGTCGATGACAGTGTCGATGACGCCGAGGGCCAGCCCGCGGTCGACGCCGCCCGCGGAGCGGGTGTGCTCCTCGGCGAGCTCGGCGAGCACCTTCGGTCGTTCCTCCTCGGACGCGGCGGCGAGGGTACGCCGGTGCAGGATGCCGACCGCGGCCTCGGCACCCATGACGGCGATCTCGGCTTCCGGCCAGGCGAGGACGGCGGTCGCGCCGAGCGAGCGGGAGTTCATCGCGATGTACGCCCCACCGAACGACTTGCGGGTGACCAGCGTGACCCGGGGCACGGTCGCCTCGGCGAACGCATAGAGCAGCTTGGCGCCGCGGCGGACCACGCCGTCCCATTCCTGCCGAACACCCGGAAGATAACCGGGGACGTCCACGAGCACCACGAGCGGAACGCCGAAAGAATCGCACATCCGGACGAAGCGGGAGATCTTCTCCGCGCTGAGCGAGTCCAGGCAGCCGCCCTTGCGGATCGGATTGTTCGCGATGACTCCGACGGGCTGGCCATAGAGGCGGCCGAGGCCGACGACCGCGTTCGCGGCCCATTTCGGCTGGAGTTCCTCGAACGGGTGCGGGCCGTCGTCGAGGATGCGCAGGATCAGCGGCCGGACGTCGTAGGCCCGGCGGGGCCGTTCCGGCAGCAGCGCGCCCGGGTCGGGCCGCAGGTGCTCGTCCGCGTCCAGCTCGGCGGTGAGGCCGGGATCGAGAACGAACGGGCCCGCCCCGGCGAGCAGACCGGTGATGCGCCGGGCCCGCGCGAACGCGTCGCTCTCCGAGGAGGCCTGCACGTGGACGACACCGGACCGGCGGCCGTGGGCGTCGGCTCCACCGAGGCCCTCCATGTCGATCTGCTCGCCGGTCACGCTGCGGACGACGTCCGGGCCGGTCACGAAGATGCGGCCGGCCGGCGCCATGATGACGACGTCGGTCAGTGCCGGCCCGTAGGCGGCGCCACCCGCGGCCGGCCCCAGTACCACCGAGATCTGCGGGATCCTGCCCGATGCGTGGATCATGGCGGAGAAGATGCGGCCGATGCCGTCGAGGGACTGCACACCCTCGCCGAGACTCGCCCCGCCGGAGTGCCACAGGCCGATGACGGGGCGCCCGATGCGCACCGCCTCCTCGATGGCGGCGGCGATCCGGGCGGCACCCTCGGCGCCGAGGGCGCCGCCCATGCGGGTGCCGTCCGTGCAGAAGGCGACGGTCACGTCACCGTCGATCCGGCCCCGGCCGGCGAGCACGCGGCTGCTCGCCGCCGCGGCGCCTGCGCCGGCGAACGGGACGAACGAGCCCGGGTCGAACAACTGGGTGAGCCTGTGGTGGGGCCCGCGTCGGTCGTCCTGTTCCGGAATGACCACCCGGAGCCGATCGCCGCTTGCTACCTCCGTCATGTGATCCCTTCCCAGCTTCGGCGGCCGCCGGAGGGGACACCTCCGCGGCACCGGCGGAAGACGCCCGCCGCCCGCTCGGCCCGGTGTGCCCACCAGGCCCCGTCGCGTCCAACTGGTCCGATGATGGCGAGAGGTGCTTACGGATCTCTATAGCGGCGCTCAAGTCCCGGTGAACACTGCCGGTCACAGCAGTCGAGTGACGAAACGGTCGACGACCTGGTCGCTGTGAGTAGTAACTCGACTGCAGGGTCGCTCCCGCTGGGGTTGCCGGGATGCTTGACGATCTCCAGTTCGCTGGTAAGTTACTTGAGTAACTAACTAGTGAGCGGCGCCGAGATCGCCGCAGGGGGTGGCTGTGCTGGATGACGGAACGCCGCTGTTCGCCCAGATCGCCGGGCGGCTGGCAGACGAGATCGCCGACGGCTCGCTGGCGGAGGGCGAACGCGCGCCGTCCACCAACGAGCTGGCGGCGTACCACCGGATCAACCCCGCCACCGCGGCGAAGGGCCTCAACGTGCTGATTGACGACGGACTGCTGGAGAAGCGCCGGGGTGTGGGCATGTTCGTGGCGGCCGGCGCCCGCGACCGCCTGCTCGCCGACCGGCGCAGGTACTTCGCCGAGCGCTACGTGCAGCCCCTGGTCGCCGAGGCGCAGCGGCTCGGGATCGACGCCGACGCGCTGGTGGAGCTGGTTCGCGAGGCCGGCCGGGTGCAGGAGGCGGGAGCGCTGTGACGACGTCCGTTCCGACTGGCGGTGCCGCGGCCCAGGCCGGCCCGGCGGCTGATCCGTCCTCCGGCGAGACTCCTGGCCCGGTGGCTGTCTCGGTCACCGGCCTGACCCGCCGCTACCGCGGTCACCTCGCCCTCGACGATGTGACGATCGACTTCGGCGGGCCGTCCATCACCGGGCTGCTGGGTCGTAACGGCGCCGGAAAGACGACGCTGCTGAGGCTCGTCGCCGCCCAGGAACTGCCGTCGCAGGGGCAGGTCCTGGTGTTCGGCGCCAGCCCGGTGGAGAACGACGCGGTGTTGCGGCGCATGGTGTTCGTGCGTGAGGACCAGACGTTTCCCGATTTCAAGGTCCGTCATGCGCTGAAGGCGGCGTCCTGGTTCTATCCGAACTGGAGTGACGCGGCCGCCGCGGCGCTGGTCGAGGAGTTCGAGCTGCCGACCGGGCGGGCGGTGAAGAAGCTCTCCCGCGGAATGCGGTCGGCGCTGAGCATTGTGATCGGCCTGGCGGCCCGCGCGGAGGTGACGCTGTTCGACGAGCCGTACGCCGGGCTGGACGCCGTCGCGCGCCAGCTGTTCTACGACCGGCTGCTGACCGAGTACGCCGAGCATCCCCGGACGATCGTGCTCTCCACCCACCTGGTCGACGAGGTCGCCGGCCTGCTGGAGCGGGTGGTGATGATCGACGGTGGCAGAGTGGTCCTCGACGCGCCCGCCGACGATCTGCGCGGTGCGTTCACCGCCGTGAGCGGTCCGGCCGCCGCGGTGGAGACCCTCGTCGAGGGGCGTCGCGTCTGGGGCCGCCGCCGGGTCGCCGCCCGGGAGTCGGTCGTGGTCGGCCCGCTGGACGGCGTCGACCGGCTGCGCGCGCGGGACCTGCACCTGCGCCTGGAAACCCTGTCGCTGCAGCAGGTGATGGTGCACGCCTCGAGCCGCTCGGACGGCGGCCCGGTGGAGTCACCGGAGAGGACAAACGCGTGACCAGCTGGAGCACCATCGTCAGGGTTGCCCGCTACCATCTGATCCAGCGTCCCATCTACCTGTCGCTGCCCTGGGCGCTGACCATCTTCAGTCTGGCCATCAACCTGGTGATCGCGTCCCAGACGCCCGCCAGCAACACCGGCGGGCTGCTCACGATGTACTCGTGGATGTTCGTCGGCGGCCTGCTGAGCACCACCCGCTCGTTCCCGTTCGGGCTCACCCTCGGCATCAGCCGGCGCTCGTACTACCTGGGGACCACAGCACTCGCGATCATTCTCGCCGCTGGCAACGGGGCCGTGCTCTCCGCCCTGCACGCGCTGGAGGGGCTCACCGACGGATGGGGCGTCGGCCTGCACTTCTTCCGGGTGCCCTACATCCTCGACGGGCCCTGGTACCTCACCTGGCTGACGTCGTTCGTGGGCATCGGGCTGCTGTTCGTGTACGGCATGTGGTTCGGCATCGTGTATCGGCGCTGGAACCTCACCGGGCTGGTCGCCTTCCTCGCCGGCCAGATGACGCTGGCGCTCGCCGTCATTCTCGCCGTGACCTGGACGGACGCCTGGGCGGCCACGGGACGTTTCTTCACCGACCTCAGCGCGGCCGGGCTCACCGGGGTCCTCGCCGTGCTCACCGCGGCGCTGTTCGCCGGCGGGTTCACCACGATCCGCCGGGCCACCGTCTGACCACCGGCAGGTAGCCGAGGGCGGCCGAGGGAGACGCGGCCGAGGGAGACTGAGCGCATGCGGGTCGCCCTCCTGGTCACCGTGAGCGCGGACACCGACCACCCGTCCGAGGCCTGAGCGGACGGGTTCAGCCCCACCACAGTTCGGCGATCCCGACACCCGCGGCGGCCGCGCCGAACGTGGCGAGCACACTGCCCGCGACGTTCGCGGCGGCCAGCAGCAGCGCACCCTTCTCGACGAGCAGCAGGGTCTCGTAGGAGAAGGTGGAGTAGGTGCTCAGGGCGCCGCACAGCCCCGGCCCGAGCAGCAGCGCGAGGCTGTCCGAGGCGGCCCCGGCGGCGGCGGCGCCGGTCACCAGGCCCAGAACCAGGCTGGCGACGACGTTCACGGTCAACGTCCCCCAGGGGAAGCGGCTGGGGTGCCGGGCCTGCACGGCCCGGTCGGTCAGGTAGCGCAGCGGCGCGCCGACCGCGGCGCCGGCAATCACCAGCAGCCAGGTCACCCGGCCTCCTCCGGCGCTGCCCGGCGGATCCCCGTGAGCCGGCGGGTCACGGTGACGGCGGCGCTCACCGCAACCAGCGCGCCCAGCACCGTCCCGCCCAGATAGGCGAGGGCGAGCCCGCCCCGGCCAGCGGCGACCAGGCCGCGTGCCTCGACCGCGTAGGCGGAGAAGGTCGTGAACCCGCCCAGTACCCCGACGCCGAGGAAGGGGCGGACCAGCGGATGCACCCCGCGCCGGCGCACCCGGTGCCGAGCCGAGATCGCCGCCATCAGCACGCCGATCGCGGCGCAGCCGGTCAGGTTCACCCCGAGTGTCGTCCAGGGGAAGGCCTCGGCCGGAGTCGGCCAGAGCAGCGACGCCCCGCGGCGCAGGCACGCTCCGGCCGCGCCGCCAACCGCGATCACCACCAGCAGCGACAGCGGGGAGCGCCGGCCGCCGGCCACCACCGGCGCCGCGCGGCCCCGGTCGTCGCGGTCTGCCACCACAGGTCACTGTAGCCGCTGGCACTCCGGAAAAGGCGGGCCAGGCCCCTTCTCCGCGATGGGCGAATGCCCCCGGGCCGGTGGCTTCCGGCGAAGGAATCGATGCCGGAGATATATCGGATTGGTATATCTGTGCGGCAGAAATTGTATTGGCAGGCGTTGGGTGAGCAGCCGTAGCCTACTACCGGCACGGCCGCCGGACCGATCGCGCTGACCCGCGGAGAAGAGGACATCCCATGGCCATTGATCTCACCGGCGGACTTCCCTCGAGCCGCGAGCACGTTTTCGCCGAGCGGCCCGAAAACCCGGAGATGCGCGACTCGGCCAGTATGTGGATCTCCGATGACCGGGGCGAGATCGGAATCCCCCGGGTGGCGATCGAAGCCGTCGCCGCGAACTGGGAAAATCATCAGCTGCAGCTCAACCTGGCGTTCCCCGACGGCCGGGTGTACCGCCTCCGGGAGGCGGGCCCCTCGCACCCGCCGCTGGACGACGAGGGGCGTCCCGCGGTGCTGGGCGCCGGCCCGCTCGAGTTCCGCTGCGTCGAGCCGTTCCGGACGTGGACGGTCTCCTTCCGGGGCGACGCCGTGCAGACCTCGACCCGGGCGCTGATCGCCGGTGATCCGGATGGGCCGCGGGTCGACGTGGAGTTCCAGGTGGAGGCCACGCTGGCGGCGCCGCCGTGGATCCAGGGCACGCTCCTGCCCGAGGCTGGCGCGCTGCTCGCCGGTTCGGTCGAGGGCGGCCTGATGGGCGGCCCTCGCTACGAGCAGCTGTTCCGGGCGAAGGGGACGGTGCGGGTCGGCGGCGACGAACAGACGTTCAGCGGGAGCGGGCTGCGGATCCGGCGCCAGGGCGTCCGCGAGCTGGCCGAGTTCCGCGGGCACTGCTGGCAGTCCGCGCTGTTCCCGGGCGGGCGCGCCTTCGGCTACATCGCCTACCCGCCGCACGACGACGGCCGGCCCACCTTCAACGAGGGCTTCCTGTACACCGGGGATGGGCCGCTCGTCCCCGCCCGGGTGATCGAGGCGCCCTGGCTCGGCCGGCTGCAGCCTTCGGGTGAGGACGTCTCACTCGTCCTCGAATCCGAGCTGGGGCGAACCCGCATCGAGGGTGAGAGCGTCGTCTCCACCTTCGACATCGTGCACAGGCCCGACATGCCGAACTTCCCGGTTCTCCACCAGGGCGGAATCCGGTACCGCTGGGACGGCGAAGAGACATACGGAATGCTGGAGCGTTCCACCATGCGCGACAGAATCATCTGGTCCTGAGCGCAGCGGCCAGCGTTTTCGTCGGTAGGCCGGCAGGAGGTACACCTCGACCACCGGGCGGCGGAACGCGGCGCCGGTGGTCGAGGTGGGCCGGTCGGCGACCGGTCTACCGCGCCCCCGCCGTCACTTCTGGTACGTGAGGCAGTCCACGCCGTTCAGGTTGAAGCCGACGGTGATGCCGTCCGCCCTACAGGTGAAGTCCTTGTTGTGCTTGCAGTCGGTGACCTTACAGGCGCCGACATGACCGGCGTCGGACCTGCTTCCACCCTTGGAGGGCGCCACGAAGAAAGTATCGCAATGTGCCACCAGAGCACCCGAATCGCCCACCGTGATGGCCGGGGCGTGGCAGGCCTGCTTGTTGTTGTACGCGCACGCGTCGACCGCGCATTTCGTGATAACGGGAAGCTCCATGACTCTCCTCGTCTCTGTCGGTCCTCGCTGCGGAGGAAAAACCCTGCGACCACTTTTTAGAAGTGTTGCAGGCCTCCGTCAAGACGATCGTGGCGACGGGGAATGGAGAGTGAGGGGCCTTCAGGTCATCGCTCGCCCGGCATCCCAGCGACGCTGCATCTCTTTCGAACACTGAACGCAGGTAAGGTTAACCTGAATTCATGGCCGGGCTGATGAAGTGCCGCCAGGATGCCGCATGAAAGGTCCGGAGCGTCTTCCGCGGGCCGGGGTCACGGCATGATTGCCATGACCCCGACCACGCAGACGCCCGTAGTGTCAAAGGAAATCAGGAAATCAGGAAACCGGGGCTGCCGCACCGTTCTCCATCGTGTTGCCTCAGCGCGGTGACGGGACGGCGAAGTAGCCGAGGATGTCCACCCCGTGGCGGGCAAGGTCCTCGTCGGTCAGGCCGGCCTGCTGATGCGCCTCGCGGGGGAGGGCGGAGAGCTCGGCAAGATTGACAAGCATGAAGTAGACACGTGTCGTGATCCCGGAGTAGCCGCCGTAGCCGATGTTGTACGGCTGGACCATGAAGCAGTTCTGATCGGTCAGTTCCAGCGGGTGGCCGGGGAAGAACCGGCCGGTGCCGGGGGCGCGGGCCGGGGTGGAGTCCGTCGTCGCGGGATCGGCCCAGGCCGCGGGCACCAGGATCCTGCCGTCGGCGGGGCGGGAGTCGAGCTGGCCGCCCAGCGTCACCGAAGGGCTCCAGGCCGGGAAGTACTGGTACGAGGCCGCCGTGACCCGAATGCCGCCCGGTTCGCTCCCCGGGCCGTCGATGATCTCGGCGCTGGTCGGCAGTGGCAGTCCGTAACAGCCCGAGGCCGGAGCCGCACCTCCACCGCCTGCCCCTGGAACAGCCCCTGCAGCAGGCGCTCCGCCCTGGCCGGGGGCTCCGAACGGCGGTGGCAGCCCGGGCCCCGGCGGGGGGCCGGGCCCTCCTACGGGGGCCGGAGCTCCGGGACCGCCCGGACCGAACGGCGGCGGCTCCACTCCGTCCCCCGGGCGGGGGGAGGCCTGCTCGATGCCGCCCGATTCCAGCACGACGGTGGAATCATCGTGGGTCAGCACGAACACCATGGCCGCGACAGCCGCGACAGCCGCGACGGCGGCGAGCAGCGCCGAACCGGTCAGCGCCCGGGCCGTCCGCCGGGACAGTTGGGCCGCGCCCGATTCGGCCAGCTCGACCGGCGCCGCTGCCGCTGCGCCGAGCGGCGTATTCGGAGCGGTCGGCGCGACCTGGTCGGTCGGGGTTCTCGGGGCGACCTGTGCCGGCGGGCCGGGCAGCGCCCTCGGGGCGTTCTGAGCCGCGGAGATCTCCGCGCCAGCAGGGACGTCCGGGCCGGAGCGGTCGACCCGAGTATCGGAGCCAGCCAGGTCGGTAGGAGTGCCGGGGACGCCGGGGGCCTCAGCAGAAGGCGCTTCGGGGAGCTGGGTCGGGCCGCTGGCAGCCGGCTGGGTACGGGGCGCGGGAATCGGCCGCGGGTGCAGCCGGTGCCAGGCGGCCAGCCAGGCGTCCCGGCGGTCGGGGTCGTAGGCCTCCGCGATCAGCGTGAGCGTTTTCAGCGTCAGTCGACGGCGCCCGTTGCGCAGGTCGTTCACGGTCGTCTTGGAGACGCCGACGCGTCTCTCGACCGCGCGGTCGTCGGACGTCCCCAGCATGCGCACGACCGCGGCGCGCAGGTCATCGGTGCTGGAGATCCCGTCCGGCCCGGTGCCCGGGCCCGCGGAGTCCCTGTCCGGCGGTCGCTGCGTCATCGTTCCCTCGGTGTCGTCGCCTTGCGGGCAAGCGTCCGCCGCGCGGATTGCCCTGCACCACAGCGATTGCCCCAGGGTCGACCGTACGACAGGACAGGACGGGACAGACAGGACGTGCCGTTCTCCGCGGGGGATGGCCCGGGATCAGGACACGGATAACCTTTGTCTGGCGTTCGGGGGGACGTCCAGCAACCGGGCGCCGGGTTCAGACCCGGTGCCCGGAGGCTGGCAGACCCCGAGGCCGCCAGGGCCAGGGGTTGGTGGACGGGGCGCCGCCGGTCAGCTGACGGTGAGGCCGTTGTCGATGGTGTAGACGGCGCCGGTGATCGCCCGGGCTTCGTCCGAGGCGAGAAACGCGAACAGTGCCGCGATGTCCTCCGGCTCCGCCAGGCCGCGCATGCCGGCCATGCGGCGGGTCAGGTCGTGGTCCATGTCGGGCGGGAACGTCGCCCCGGTGGCGATGTTGGTCCTGGTGCCGGCGGGCGCGATGGCGTTGACCCGCAGCGGCGTCTTGAGGAACTCGACGGCGAGCGAGCGGGTGAGCTGGATGAGGCCGCCCTTGCTCATGCTGTACGCCGCGGAGTAGGGCACACCCTGCAGACCCGAGTTCGACGCGATGTTGATGATCGACCCGCCGGTCTCCAACAGGTGCGGGATGGCTGCCTGGGCGAGGAAGAACGCGCCGTCGAGGTTCACGCCCATGACCCGCCGGTACTGTTCGACCGACGTCTGGGTCGTGTGTGCGGCGAGGTAGATGCCGGCGACGTTGCCCAGGACGTCCAGCCGCCCGAACTCCGCCACGCAGGCGGCCACCGCCTCGGCGCACGCCGCCGGGTCGCTGACGTCGGCCTGGCGCACCGACACCCGGCCGGTCGTGAGCGCCTTCGTCTCGGCGAGCCGGCCCTCGTCGATATCCAGGCCGAGCACGGACGCGCCCTGGCTCGCGAGCCGTAAGGCGATCGCACGGCCCATTCCGGAACCGGCCCCGGTGATCAGTGCGGTCCTGCCGTCGAACGATGCGGTCATGGGGTGAGTCCTCCGTGTCGTCAGATCAGGGGTTGCGGACGTCGACGTGCGGGTTGGAGAGGCGACAACAATGCCAGGTCAGGATGTCGGGCCCTGATCGACGAAGATCGCGGGTTCGCCGGCGTGGATCTCGATCCATTCGGCACCCTCCTCTCCTGCGCGCCAGGCGTAGAGCAGGTCGGGGGTGAAGAAGCCCATGCCTGGGCCGACCCGCCGCCGTCCGAAGACGAGTTCACCGCGCAGGACGTAGTTCAGTTGATGGGTGCCGTGGCGGTGGGGTTTGACCTGCTCGCCGGGCTGGGCCTTCTCATGGAAGACGGAAAGCCGCGGCGTCTGGACGATGGTCTTCGTGACGAGGTCGCGCCCAAGGAGGTCCAGATAGCCCTGGACATCCTCCCCGTCGCCGAAGATCTCGGCGTTGGTGCGGCCCGGGAGCTCGTCGATGTCGAAGAAGAACTGCCGGGGCCGCTGCTCGGCCTGGGCCTGGTCCGCCTGCCGGTCCTCGGGCTCCTGGGGCTTTCCGGTGGGCTGGTCAGCCATTGGCTGACTCCTTCCGAGTTGGTGGGTACGTCCCATGTTCCCCCTGGTAGCGGGCCGAAGGACCAGAAATGGCCGCCTGCCGCGCGCCGAACGCCCCGTCTTCGGCCGGGAGGAAGTCCTTCCACTTCGGCCAGTTGACCCGAGATGCCCGCGGGCCACCGCAGACCACGACGAATGACGGGGAGGGCGACCGCCGGGTCACTGACGCTGGTGCCGTGAAGCAGGATCCTGAATCTCCCGGTCCCGTTCCCGTCCAGCGGCCCGCCGAGGCCGCGCCCGCGCCTGCGCCTCCCCCTGCGGCGGCGCCAGCCCCGGCCGCGGCGAGTAGCCCCACACCAGGCCGTGACCAGGTGCTGACCTACGGCCGGGAGGATGATCCCAAGGCTCGGGCATGGTCGAAGCACGACCTCACGATGAGCCGCACGGGCGTCCTCGCGATGGGCCGGCGGCTACCCGGCCTGCTCCGGCTGGCCTGGTCGCTGGCCTGGGAGGCCGACCGGTCGGGGCTGATCGCCCTGGTCGGCCTGCGGGTGCTGGCGGGGGTGGTCGAGGCCGTCGGGCTGCTTGCGGTGGCGGGCGCGCTGACCGCCGTGCTCAGCGAGGGTCCGACCCCCGACCGGCTGCGGGAGGCGTTGCCCGCCCTCCTGATCGTCGTCGGGGCCGGGGTGCTGCGGACCGCGCTCTCTCTGATCACCAACCTGCTGCAGAGCCGGTTCGGCCCGCGGGTCGATCGCGTCTCGCTCGTGCGGCTGCTTGACCTGGCGACCCGGACGTCCGTCATGTCCTTCGACGACCCTCAGTTCGTCGACGATCTCGACGCGGCGGAGCGCGGAGCGACCAGCGGGCGCAAACTCGTCGACGACGCCGTCGAGGTGTTCACCTCGGGAGTGCAGATGGTGGCCGCGGGCGGAGTCCTCACCGCGCTGCACCCTGTCCTGCTGCCGTTGCTGGTGGCCTCGATCCTGCCGGACGGCTGGGCGTCGGCGCGGTCGGCACGGCTGGCGTACCTGTCGTGGCTGGGGCGGATCCGGCAGGTCAGGCGGCAGTTCATGCTGCGTCACCACATGACGGCACGCGACTGCGCGGCGGAGATCCGGTCCTTCGGCCTGAGCCGGTTCCTGCTCGACGAGTACGAGTTTCTGGCGCGGGACATCGAGGCCGAGCAGATCCGGGTCGGCCGCGGCCAGGCGAAGTACCGGCTGACCGGCGAGCTCGTCTCCGGCCTGGCCCTTGGAGCGGTCTACACGACGCTGGTCCTGCTGCTGAACGCCGAGATCATGCCACTGGCCGCGGCGGGCACCGCGGTGCTGGCGATCCGGACCGGGCGCGGAGCCCTCTCCACCGCCCTGACCAGCCTGAACAGTGCGTACGAGAACTTTCTGTACTTCGACGAGTACCGCTCGTGGATGGCGGAGGCGGTGCAGCGTGTGCCGGTGACACGCGCGGGCTCGGCCCCGGCCGAGCCCGCGGTCATCCGGGTCGAGGACGCCACCTACACCTACCCGCAGACCGACACTCCGGCGCTGCACGGCGTCACGGTGGAACTGCGCCGCGGCCAGGTCGTCGCGTTCGTCGGGGCGAACGGCAGTGGCAAGTCCACCCTCGCGAAGGTTCTCGCCGGCCTGTACGAGCCGGACTCCGGCCAGGTCACCTGGGACGGCGTCGATCTCGCCGGCGTCGACCCGGCCAGCGTCCGGTCCCGGATCGGGCTGATCCCGCAGCAGTACACGCAGTGGCCGATGTCCGCCCGGATGAACATCGCCGTCGGGGAGATCAGCCGGCTGTGGGCCGAGGGCCCGGACAGCGTCATCCCGGCAGCGCGCGCCACCGCCGCCGACGAGGTGATCGACAAGCTGCCGCACGGTTACGACACCTCGCTGGCCAGGCAGTACAGCGCCGGGCACGACCTGTCCGGTGGGCAGTGGCAGCGAATCGCCTGCGCCCGGGCCGTCTACCGGGACGCCCCGGTGCTCATCGCGGACGAACCGTCCGCGGCCCTGGACGCCCGGGCGGAGCAGGCCCTGTTCGACCTGATCCGGGACCTGGGTCGCGACCGGGCCGTCCTGCTGATCACCCATCGGCTGGCCAGTGTCCGCACCGCCGACCGGATCTACGTCCTCGACGAGGGCCGGGTTGTCGACGAGGGCACGCACCCCGAGCTGATGGAACGCCCGGGGATCTACCGTGACCTGTTCACGCTCCAGGCCCGCCACTTCGTCGACCTGCCTGACCCCGGCCGGGAGGCTGTGGACGCCTGACGGGACGGCCGGTGCGGCCCGCCTCGACCCGGCGTGTGAGGTGGGACGCGGCTCGGCGGGAAGGATCGAGCCCCCAAACTGCTTGAAGCCTCAAGAGAAGGGCAGCCCCGGAACCACGCCGGGCACCACGGAGCGGCACGTGTCGCGCGGCCAGAGCGGAGATCCCATGTCCAAGCCCCTTCTGCAGGTCATCGTCGCCAGCACGAGACCGAACCGGGTCGGCCCGGCGGTGGGCTCGTGGATCGCCGACGCAGCCCGGGCACACGGCGGATTCGACGTCGAGGTCGTCGACCTCGCCGAGGTGGACCTGCCGCTCTTCAACGAGCCGCACCACCCGATGACCGGCAACTACGTCCACGAGCACACGAAGCGGTGGAGCGCCCTCGTCTCACGCGCGCAGGCGTTCGTGGTGGTGACGCCGGAGTACAACCACAGTTTCCCGGCCTCGCTGAAGAACGCGCTGGACTATCTTGCCCGCGAGTGGCGCTACAAGGCCGTCGGCCTCGTCTCCTACGGCGGGGTGTCCGCTGGCCTGCGGTCGGTCGCGCAGCTCAAGCCGGTTCTCGCCGCGCTGCGCATGGTGCCGGTGACGGACGGCATCTCGGTGCCGTTCGTCGCGCAGCGACTGGACGAATCCGGAACCTTCCGCAGCGACGAGGTGCTCGACGCGTCTGCCAGGAAGATGCTCGACGAGCTGGTGACCGTGGGCACCCCGCTGATCGCGCTGCAGGAGCCCGCAGCCACCTCCATTCCCGCGCCGAGAGCCTGAACTGCCGAGGCCTGAACTACCGAGGCCTGAACCTGCGCGCCGTCACGCCCGAGCCGGGTGCGCGGGCGCGCAGGGGTGACGTCCGCTCGCCCGCTACCGGGGGGCTCCGGTGGCGGCCTCGAACCAGACGTTCTCCTCGACGAGCTTCCTGCTCTTCCAGCCATCGTCGGTACGCACCATCTGATGGCGGTAGAACCCGCCGCAGTAGCTGAGTCCGGAGGTGCCGGGGAGGATCATGGGATTGAAGAACATCGCCAGCACCTCGGCGGTGTCACCGTCCAGGGTGATCTCGACATTGGTGATGTAGTGCTGCGTCATCGGCATTGCACCGATGCCGGCGCGCAGCCAGGCGCCCATGTCGTCGCGCGAGCCGAAGCTGGTGGGTGAGGAGCTCGCCGCGCGGAAGTCAAGGAAGGCGTCGGGGGTGAAGACCGTCTCCCACAGCTCCCAGTCCTTGGTGTCGACCCCGCGGGCGTAGCGCGCGAGCACCTCGTTGATCTCGATCCGGTCGGCGACTTCCTGTAAGTCCATGGGTCCCCTTCGCGAAGACGGTGGCGTGACGTGGTGCCCGGCCCGTTCCCGTCACCACCGTGCCAGGAGTGGGCCTATCCCGCCGCGGGGATGCCCGCCGGGCGGCGCAGCTCCCAGCGGTTGCCCGCCGGATCGGCGCAGAACAGCACGGTCAGGTCGCCCCGCCCGGCGGACCGGAACGTGATGCCGGCGGCGGTGAGCCGGGTCTCGAGCACCGCGACGTCGTCGTCGACCTCGATCGCCGTGTGCGCGCGGGCAGCGGGCCGGTGGTCGGGGTCGATGCTGAGATGGATCTGGCTGCCGTCGGTCGCCTCGTACCACCGGGCGATGCTGGCGAGATCCGCCGGCACCTCCATCCTGCGGTAGCCGAGAACGTCGACCAGGAATGCGCCCTCGACCTCCTCGAGGCCAGGCGGCACACCCAGGTTCGCGTGGTGGAAGCGCGGCATGATTCTCCAAACTGCCATGAAAGGGAGCCACGCACCAGCACCAGCACCAGCACCAGCACCAGCACCAGCACCGGCGCCGGCGCCGGTGCTGGTGCTGGTGCTGGTGCTGGTGCTGGTGCTGGTGCGTGGCTCCCTTTCATG